>JBAXBD010000124.1:0-11702 GCA_037142165.1 Schlesneria sp.
TCGAGGTTCGGAGCGAATCCACCCTCGTCACCAACAGCGGTACTCATCCCCTTATCATTGAGCACCTTCTTCAATTGGTGGAACGTTTCCACGCCGGCTCGCAGGCCTTCGCGGAAGGTGTCGAAACCAACAGGCACGATCATGAACTCTTGCAAATCAATCGCGTTATTGGCATGAGCCCCACCGTTGATGATATTCATCAGCGGCACGGGTAGTGTGTTGGCTCCAACACCGCCAAGATAGCGGAAAAGTGGCAAAAAGCTGACTCGAGCCGCAGCGTGGGCACATGCAAGAGAACATGCCAGGATTGAGTTGGCCCCAAGTCGAGACTTATTCGGCGTTCCGTCGGCGTCGATTAATGCTTTGTCGATTAAGGCCTGATCGGTGACGTTCAGGTCAATAATTGCATCGGCAAGGGTTTCGTTGGCATTTTCAACAGCTTGTCGCACGCCTTTACCGAGATAGCGTTTTTTGTCACTCGTATCACGCAGTTCACAGGCCTCGTGAGCACCTGTACTGGCACCGCTGGGGACTGCAGCACGGCCCACCGTGCCATCTTCGAGTTCTACTTCGACCTCAACGGTCGGATTGCCGCGACTGTCCAGGATTTCTCTGGCATGCACGGCAGAGATCGCCACACTCATGTTCCAATTTCCTTAAAACGACGGGATGGATTCTATTTTAGGCCAACCTGACCTCTCTCACGCAAGGTTTTCGAACATTAAGCGACTCCTGCGCGAACCACCTCACGAACCGGATTGAGTTGTACCAAATCGATGTTCCAGCATCCATCGGACACGGTTCATTCGAAAAGGTGAATCTCAGACTCAACGGCGGAACATTGCCGAACGAATTGGAAACTCCGGCAAAAATCGACTGGTAAACGGTATAAATTGGCCATATATCTAGATTCCGTCAGTTCGTGTATCAAGCTTTACCTAACTTGCCGATCTTGAAGATGTCAAGCTTCGGCGACAACCCCGTGATTTGGGCCGATGTTCGGCTTGAACCGGTTATGACGCTGGAGATTCGTCGATGTAAGAATTCGAATCGAGTGGACGTCGGGTTGACTTGCGGGCGTAGAATGACGTTATCGGTTATCGAATCGGTGGGGTGGTCCCCTTCCAGTCGTGGTTGACCGTTTTGAAAAAATCGTTGTCGGAAAATAGAGAGCCATGGAACAGAAGAAATTCCTCACCGCTGATGAAGTATTCCAATTATTCGGCGTCAACGAAGAGGCGTTGGCCGACCTCGTCGATTCAGGAGCGGTGAAGGCGCTCGCGAACCTGGGGTCGTTCAAGTATCGCAGCGAAGATTTCGTCGCTCTCGTCGCTGAGGGAAAGTTGAAGCCGCGAGCCGACGGGGAAATGTTTCAACCGGATTCCGCCGGAAGTATTCCTTTCCTTATTCTCGATGACGATGGTCTACCACCAAAAATGGACGAAGACCTTTCGTTCCTCGAATTGGACGAAGCGGCACTAAACGAGCAGGCGAACCCTTCGTCCACCGGGGGCGAGGTTCCGGTTTTCACCGGCGACGATTTTACGCAGAAAAGTGATAGTGATGTTCGACTGGTGACGACGCCTCAAGAAAGTGACAGCGACGTTCAACTGGTATCTGTCCCATCACCGATCGTTGACAGCCCGATCGAAGTGCCACACGTTAAAGTGAGTGCAAACGACAGTGACAGCGATGTTCGCATAGCATCGTCACCGTTGTCACTTGCTGACAGCGGCAGCGATGTCCAATTAATCTCCGTCCCTTCACCGATTGTCGATAGTCCGATCGCCGTGCCACATTCTGGAAGTCGTGAAAGCGACAGTGATAGCGACGTTCGAATGTCATCCTCGATATCGAGCGGTGAACACCCGATTGCAACGTCTGACGCTCGACGGGATGCACGTGATAGTGATAGCGATGTTCGACTGACCTCATCACTGTCGAATGCTCCCGATAGTGATAGCGACGTTCAACTGTCATCGTCAGTTTCCAGCGGTGAACACCCCATTGCAACGTCCGGTGCTCGACTGGATGCCAGTGACAGTGACGTCGTCCTTGTAACTCCCGATCCTCAAAGCCTGAGTAAAAAAGAATCATCGAAGCGCAACGACGTTTCAAACGATCAACCAACAGAGAGTGAAATCGCTATCGTTGATGCCGACAGTGGCATCAGCCTTGTGGACGCGGACAGCGGTATCAGCCTTGTTCAGGCCGACAGTGGGATCAGTTTGGAAAGTGCCGACAGCGGAATTAGTCTTGTCGATGCCGATAGTGGCATCAGCCTTGTTCAGGCCGACAGCGGGATTAGTTTAGGTGGACACGACAGCGGCATCAGTCTCAATGACGCTGACAGCGGCATCAGTCTTGTCGGAGCCGACAGCGGAATCAGTGTCGTCGATGTCGACAGCGGAATCGGCCTGGCTCGTGCTTCCGATCGCGGCAATACCAGAAAAGACAACGACTCAGACGCAGGCGCGACGCTCAGCGAAATAGACAGTCAGGATTTCGACTTCGCCAATCTGGGAGGGGACGATTCGGACGGTAGCGGTACCGTGACCTTGGATATCTCGGATGAGTCGCCGAACGATTCGGGCTTTGATGTCAGTCTTGAAGAACCACAAAAAACCGTCGAACTCGATGTCAGCGATATCGATTCAGCAGCATTCGCTAAGACTGACGTCTCGCAAGGGCCATCGAGAAAAACGTCACGTGGACCGACACTGAGCGAGACGTTCAAAATGGACGAACCGCCTGAGGTCGAAGACCTGGATATCGCAGACGACCTCGATACTGCGGTGACGAATGACTTGAGTGGTGAATTTGCCGCAGCCGAAGAATTTGAAGATGCCGATGACGAAGTCTTTGAGGCATCTGACGATGTCTTCAGTGCAGCCGAAATGTCGGCATCGGAAATTGAAGAAGTGGCCGAGAGTGAGGACGAACTTCCGGCACCCAAAGTTCGCGCCCGACCGTCAGAACCGGCGTGGGGACTGATGGCCGTCATACCGATCGCATGTGCAGCCCTGTTCATGGCCGTAACAGCCACGGTTCTCTGGGGAGGGATCGCAACGATGTGGACTGGTGGAGAAGCTCCAACACCGGCTGGAATGCTGATTTCCACGCTGGCTGGGCTGAGTCCTTTCTAAGACACGATCCGGAATACTAGAAGATCACCGTCAGGGAACACGAACATGTTCCCTGACGGTTTTTGATTTTGTGAATAAAATTCCTGATCCAATCGGGTTACTTCTTTTCCTCGGCCTTGGGTTCTTCCGTCTTCTTTTCCTCGACGGGTTTCGCAGGCTCAACACCCCGATTAATTTGAAGTTCGGGAATCGCCACCTTCAGTCCCGCGACCCCGGCGTCTGTCACCTGGGTTTGCCAAAGATAGAGCTTTTTCAGCTTTTTCAACGGTTCGAGGTGCTTGAGGCCAGCATCAGTGACAGTGGTTCCATAAAGATTGAGATACTCAAGGTTTTCGAGCCCTTTCAGTTGTTCCAGGCCCTCATCGGTGATTTTGGTTTTTTCCAGATGCAGCCTGACCAGCCCTTTCAGATCTTTCAGGTTGGCGAGTCCTGCATTGGTGATTTCTCGACCGCGAAGATTCAGTTGTGCCACCCTCGGCAGGTTCTTCAGTGGCACGAGTTGCTCGTCAGTAATCTTGCCATCGGCCAGATGAAAAGCGACGTCAAGCCGCGAGTCGTTCTGTGCCAGTTCCATAACCTGGCCACCAGATTTTCTGATTTCCGCAATTGCCCCCTTTTCCGCTTCTGTCTGAACAGGCTTGTCGTCTGCTCCCAAAAGCCCAGCCGCAAGTGCAGTAAATCCTAAAACCGCCCAGAAACTCAACCGTCGAATCATCGTGGCAAACTCCTTGTTGATGAATTGATAACTTTGAGTCAGTACCGCTTTGCTGAAATCCAAGCAACGTCCACACTCAAACATATTCTAACAAACTTTTCGTGGCGAGGTCGACGCGCGGACCGTCAGTAAGACTTTGTTCGAATGTCCCTCGTGAAACAAAGGGGGCCAGGCATTTGGCCATCCGGTCTTTACGTAGCTTCGGCTTCAGCCCGAACGTCCGGAAACGACAACATCGGCGACCAGAGCTAGCCGCGAGTCTGATCGCATCATTCACCCCACGGTCATTGGACTCGTTTCAATCTTGCTCACTTGGAAAGCGGTTTCAGGATGTTCCCGAGAACATCTGGTTTGCCATCAATTCGAACCAGTTCCAGATAGCGCAACCCGCCTGTATAAGGGATCGTGATCGTGCGGAATTCATCCCCTTCTTCGACCAGGAATTCCACTTTCTTGCGCGAGATGCTGTCTGCCAGTGCGTCACGAAGTCGGTTTGAAGAGAATTTCTTTCCGTTCACCCCGATCACTTTCATCGTCGGGGCCATACCGCTCTGATCGGCCGGCATTCCCGGCACGACGACTGTGATCTGACCATTGACGAAGGTCAGCCCCAATGAGTCGGCTGCATTAACGTCAGAATCGGGCCCCCACGCAGGAGGATTTGGGGGCAGGACAGGTGGCTTATCGGTGTAGTGCAAGCGATAGCCCAGCCGCTCGACGACATCCAGCGGTAAAGTCTCTTGCACGGCCATGACGCGTCGTTGCAGAAGCGAGTCCCAATCGTAATCGACGACGGCCTTGAGTTCGCGAATAACGTCCTGATAATCGTGACCGGCGACAATGTCGCGTCCCTTCACCTTCGCGAAAAATCGTTTGCAGAAATCGTCCAGCGATTTCGCGCCGTCCGTCCGTTCCCGAATGATCGTGTCACACTCGTACCACAGCAACATCCCTTCCGGATAATAATCTTGCATCCGGCGCAACTGGTTCCAGGATCGACCGGGATTTCGCGAAATATGGCTGGCCAGAGCGGTGTCTTCCAGCGGTCGCCATTGTCGACCCGTTGTGGCCGACATGTTCCGAATACTGCGCATCAGCGTTGTCCGGTACTCTTCGGGTGAGACGATTCCAGAGCGGACCATCAGCACCTCGCCAAGATAGGTATCCAGTCCTTCGTAGACCCACAGCAATTTGGTCTTCATCGGCGTATGGTAATCGGGAGTAACCATGTCAGCCGGTCGGCGATATTTTCCACACCACGAATGAGCATATTCATGCGGAAGCAGCATCGCCACCCAGCCTTTGCGGTACTGATCGTCGATCAGGCTCCGTTCGCTCACCCCGTTCATGCTTGACGTCAGGTGTTCAACACCAAATCGGCCACCATCGTCGGTGCATACAACCAGAAAGTGATATTCGGGATAATGGACGACTCCGAACAATGCTTCTGCCTCGCGGACCAGTTTCGAGTACATCTCGATCACCTTGGCATCCAGGTTCAAAGCTTCTGCCGATTCCGATGTCATATGCAGATAGACCGGTACTTTTCCTTCGGCGGACAGCTTAAAGGTCCGCAGATTTCG
Organism: Schlesneria sp.; assembly: GCA_037142165.1. Classification (GTDB taxonomy): domain Bacteria; phylum Planctomycetota; class Planctomycetia; order Planctomycetales; family Planctomycetaceae; genus Schlesneria. The sequence goes on from JBAXBD010000124.1 coordinate 5,445, forward strand.
GCCTGTGATCAGCGGCGAATCGATCAATGTGCTGAGTGACACTTGTTGGAAGGGAATCCAACCATCAACCGCCGGTTCCCCCTTCAAAGCCGTGGCGAATTTCCAATCCGTCGGAAGCCGAAGCCGGATTTTGACTGGCAGATCATCAACCAAAACTCCCTCAGGATACAGGACGCAGGTATTCCAGTTGATCGTCCCGATGGAGGCATTTCCATACGTATAAATCCCCGCCGCATCACTGCCACTCGCTTCGCAAATCGTATCGAGTTTCACGCGAATCGATTTCACTCCGTCAGGGACTTTTAAAGTGAAACAGTGCATTTCAATTTCGTCCCGTTTCCAGGGGATCGACGTACCGTCCGGAGTTTCGATGCGAAGCCCGCCGACATCTTCCACACGACCTTTCGGTGCATGGGACCCCGGAATCCATTTCGGATACCACAGCCTCAGCGGCCCCGGCTGACAAGGAATTTCGAGCGTCGTATGGACCAGCCGCCGAGGAAGTTCGCGTGCATCCACCTGAATCGTGATCGGAGGGATATCGGCACCAAATGCCTGGCTCCGAACGAGCATTCCGGTCATCAACACCGGCATCAGGTAGACCAACGACGAAAACGCTGAAAAACGCGAACAATGCATCACGACAACTCCAGGTGAACGTTTTTGCGATTCCGAAAATTAGTGCAAGTGCGAGCATCCCAATGGGAATCTGACCTCTCTTTCCCTCCAGCGTCAAGCGGGGGGACCGCATTTTTGCGGGCAAACGAACCCGTTGTTCTCGATCTCTCGACCCCGGACCAGTGATCGAAAGTTGTCATTGCGTTATCTGGCGACCGTCGACTCCGTCAGCAACACGATCGCGAGATGACAGGCCAGACAGACTGCGAGAATCGCAAAACTCATGAAAAAAAGAATGACGCTATTCACCTCAGGACGAAAACAGAACATTATGACGAACGACAAACAGGCGACCGCGATCGACGTACCGACTCCCAGCGCGAGTCCCCCCCAGCGAGCACGGAACGCTGCAACCATGGCAATGTGTGGCATCAGAACGAAATGCACGACGAACATCAGCATTGCTCCTGGGTATTCCCAAAATGCATGCGCACAATCGAGACCCTCTGGTGTCAGGAGCAATACCAAAACCATTGCGGCAGGACCGGGTAGCCAGGCCAGAAACACGCCCAGTAACTTACTATATAGAATCGAAAGCGTCGAATGCGGCAGCATAAGTAAGCTCCCCAGGGTGTGCCCGCGAATCTCTTCGCCTAGACAGCGTGACATCATTTGTCCTGCATCAAGCGTTACGGCAAACATCAACAGTGACACAAATGTCCCCGTCGCAGTCCCCCAGTGAGGCGGCCCCCAATTCCACCCGCCCCCCAGGCGATGGGTGACGTCACACACGACGACGTAAGAAAACACGATCATTGTCACGCGAAGCACGAGGCCCACAGTGCCCCCTCCGATGAAGTGAAAATCCTTCCACACGAACGGATTAAACCTTGGCCTCCCAGGCGAACCAAACGGTGTTCGACCGCGATTTTGCTGGAGCAGGCCGCGAGACGTGGATTCGGTCGACGGGACTTGAGCGGCCAATCCAAACAAACTCACGGACAGTAAATAGCCGAACACTCCGATCACCGTATTACTGATCACCTGGCGGCTGAACATCGTTTGCTGAAAGTTCGAGGCCAGAATCGAATTCACTTGATAGAAAATGCACGATTCGTCCACCCAGGCCACAAATTCAGAAATCTGCGCGGTGCGTCCGTTCGGCATCAGGACGAGTCGAATCATGAATGGTGGGAAGATGAAATAAATTGCCACGAAGACCGCTGTCCATAAAACGGCCGTTCGGTTGCGAGAATTCAGCGTCGAACAACACAAACCAACCCCCGACAGCATGAACACATATGCAAACATTGCCGCGTAGACGGCATGGACCTGAATTGGGTTGACGCCACCCATCGTGACCGCCAGCAACGTGAACGGATATTGCACAGCGATCAACAACACAACCTGAGTCAATCGACCAATCGATTTTCCCAAAAGAATGCCAATGGGACTGATCCCTGCCATCAGCATCAGCCCTAACGTGTCTTCTTCTTTTTCTTCGGAGATGGCAGTGGAAAAGAAGCCAACACCTGTCAACGTGATGAAAACGAGATTGAGATTCACAATATAAAACAGAAAGCGAAGGCCCGGCGCACCGAAGCCAGTGCCGGTAAAAATGGCGAACAAGAGAGCGATATAGATCCCGATCACCAACCCCAGGCGAATGAGATGTTGTTCCCATGCTCGCGCATCAACTCGCCACGATCGTTCTAAAAGTGCCAACACCCCAGGAAACATCGCCAGACCTCGCGCATCGACTGATAAGCCTGTTACGTAAACGTAATGTCCCGGACCATCGTTGAGAAAAAAGTCTAAAACAACTTCAGATTGAAGTTCTGGATCGAGTGATCACGGACGAAGAAAGCTCCTTCGGAAGCACTCGGACAAAGATCGCGACAACCTGCTTGATTGCACGTTAGCCCGACGCGCAGGCGAGGGACGAACCACAACCGTCTCGGAATTCATTTTCAATCACGACGACACTTTCCGGCGCAATCGCCAACCGTGTCGTTCTGGGGCAAAGTTGCCTCGATTGCGCGTCGTGTTAACGAATAATCTGTGTTACGGAAATGCTTTAGGAACCGTTCCGGTTAACGCGGCATCAAGTTCCTTATGGAATTCAGGATCGTCAAGTTGTTTCTTCGCGAGTGACGCAATATCGGATGCTTCTTGTTTTCGGTCGCTAACGGCCAGAATCGCGACGAGTGTTGCACTTCCGTTTCGGAACGACTTCTTCGCGAAATCGGCAAGATTGGGCCCGATTTTTTTATCTTCAACCATCAGTATGTTACGCTCATAATGTTGTCTCATCCGCAGATAGTCCCGCTTGACATCGGTGTATTTGAGATACAAGTCATAGTCCTTCGATTTGACGAGCGCCGGTTTGACGTAAACAATCGCCATCGTCGCGACCTTCGGATTCAGGGCATCGAGTGCCCTGAATGCTTCACTCGTTCGAAAATCTTCCCCGAGAGTACGATTGATCGCAGCCAGATCGGCAAAGGCGCTCATCAGGTCCTCACCCTTCAAAGCTCGTTCCTGAAGTCCATCCCGTATCGCCTGAAGCTTAGCCAGAGCCAGAGGGTAAACGCGTCCAAGGCTTTCCCAGTTCGCAAGTGCAAAGGAGAGGCGAACTCCGGTCATTGCTTGGTTCAATGACAATGCGTTCTCATGGAACCAAACTTGTTTTGCCAAGGCGATTTCGTATCGCTTCGCCTGCGCATCAGCCTTGGCTTCGTTCAAAATTGTTTGCGGATCAGGGTTTTCCGGCGGTGTCCAGTCTTTTCCACTCACCGTGTCTGCCGCAGAGACCATGGAAATTCCCGCCGTCCCGGCATCGATCAACATCAACAGCGCGACACCACTCATACCCGCTGCAGCCATCGTGAGAAGACTCGCAACCTTTTGAAACCGAGCTTTGACCATCGTGTATCCTTCTGCGAACAAACCCAAAGCAGTCTGAGCGTTGATGCTCATGGAAATTCTGTGTCGTTTCAGGTGCTTTCATCGTGCGGCTTCATAACTGCATCCGCAAGCAACACTGAAGTTTCTTTACTATCCAACGCAGGCCCGTCCCGGCCGTATCACTCATGTTCCCATTTCAATAACCAGGGGTCGTCCGTTTGCTTCTGGAATTGACGAAGTTTTTCTTGCAACGACTTCAGAGTGGCAGTGTGCCCGACAGATGCGGCCAGATTAGTCCGCTCGGCGGGATCCGCTTCAAGATCGTAAAGCTCAAACTCTGGTCGCTGCAAAAGTGTTTTGACGCTACGAACTCCGTACAACTCTTCGGGGGCTTTCCGCTTAAGCGTTTCTTGCCAGACTGCCGACTGGTACAGGTCTTGAGCAAATGGGAAAGGGAGTTGATGAGCGACGTTCCAGATCAACTTGTAGCGGCCACTTCGAATGGCTCGCATCGGGTAATACATCGTCACTTCATGGAAGGTATGTGAGAAGAAGACATCGCGTGGATTTTCAGGATTCTCTTCCGCAAGATCTTTCAGAAACGAGCGACCGTGAAATGGATAGTTCGCTTTTGCTTTCGTCGCTTTGGCTGATTCGCGCCCCTGATTTTCCGCCGCTTGTACCGTTACACCCGTTGGAGTGGGGATTTGACACATTTCCAGAATCGTCGGGACGAGATCGGCCCAGGTGATCAGTGAATCGCATGTACCGTACCGGGTAAGATCCGGGTTGCGGACGATCAACGGCAAATGGATACCAGGTTCGTACAGAGTCGTCTTTGCACCGGGAATCGGCGGACCGTTGTCACTGAGCAACATGATGACCGTATCGTCCCAATGGTTCGTTTCATGCAACGATTGAATTAATGCTCCGATGCCGGCGTCGAATCGTGAGATCGACTGGTAGTACTCCGCCAGATCACGCCTGACTTCCGGCCGATCGGGCAGCCATTCCGGGACACGAATTTTGGCTGGATCATATTTTTCCGCAGTCACCCCAACATAGAAGTCAGGCTGCTCGTTGTGGTTGGCATAATCGACAGGGCCAGGGCCGCGATGAGGATCGGTCGGGCAGAAATACAATAAGAACGGGCGTGAATCCTTTTCCTCGATCCATTCTTTCGCGTTTTTGGCCATCTGAATCGGGTTTCGAGCACCTTGGATTCCGATGTCCCGTGCGAATTCGAACTTGGCAACATATTCAGGAGCGACATGCAACTTCCCAATCCGGCAGGTTCGATATCCTGCGGCCGTCATCAATAGTGGTAAAGAACGGACAGACTCGTAACCCGCAAAATGATGAACGTTGTGAGCCAATCCCAATTGGCCGTTGGCATGATTGTGCAATCCGCTGAGAATGACCGATCGGCTTGGGCTGCAACTGGCCGTCGTGCAATAGGCTCTGGTACACCGAATTCCTTCAGCAGCGAGTCGATCGATATGAGGTGTCTTCACCACGGGGTCGCCGTAACAACCAAGCTGAAGGCCCAAATCGTCAGCGACAATCATGACGACGTTCTTCTTATCAGCCCCCTCCACCATCTGAGTGATGAATCCGCAACACAATAATACAAATAATTTCGCCATGCTCCGTGACATCATCAGTCGCCTCTTGTTGTTATGAACCGGTTCGCTTCACACAATACGAGCAGTGGCAGCGCGATTCAATGTTCGGACGGTGGATCACAATGCCGATCGGCGAACCCTGTACACAGATCGATCAGCTTGCACGAGCTTCGACCCCTTGTTGCAACATCGTCGGTGCCCCGAAGGAAAAACAGATCAATACATGACTTTGAATCGAGGATATCACTGAATGAAAAGGGACGTGACATATTGGCGACGATTTCAAATTGTCTCGGCGTTACTTTTACTGATCGCCTTTGCGTGCGTGGCCTATTTCCTGTCATGGGAGTCACGAGTCGCGATCCTCAGTTGTAGCGATTGTGGCAATCTCCGGGTGATACAAGCGAGTACACGTTGGTGGCGAATTGAGTCGGTCGGTGTGGCTGACGGTCATGAATTTGTCGTTCCACCGAATCACGTGCATCGATGGTGGCAATATGACAGCCGAAGACAGAATGCGTTTCAAAGATGGGGATGGTCCCGCAAGAAATACGAAGACGGGCAGATAGAATGGTCGGGTAAGATCGAACGCGACAATGCCGAGTCGAAATCAGAGCAACGGGTTGAGGAATGGCTCCGCAAGCACGAGTGATTCCGGGGAATGTTGGTTTGTCTTTCGCAGAGTCGGCTTCCAGCCGACACGAGTCGTACCGCCTCACGAGTAGAAGACCGCGCTACGAATCATGACATTACGGGAGCTCCGCCTTGGACAGACAAGACGAAGTGCGTTCTAAGAAGAAAACCGGGACAAAGGGTGCCACGGTTTTGCTGTCCTCGGTAAGACCGTGCTCTTCGACGATGTTATCACACGGTTAAAACACCGCCATGTCGCAGACTCGAGTGAGGGTTTCGCCTTAGGCCCGAAGAAGTCCAAAACCGAGGCACCCCGATACTACTACGTAGTGCTCTGCTGGCCTCGGCCTTCCCAATGCGAATTATCAAGGTGCGCGTCGTAGGTGCTCGTATCGAAGAGGAGATCGAGCAGATTTCGTGACTGCAAGAAATAGGGGCTTGTTTGCTGAGGGCAACAATTGTCTAATTCCTGCTG
>JBAXBD010000125.1:0-11665 GCA_037142165.1 Schlesneria sp.
CAACTTGGCACAGACCCCCGTCAACTTGGCACAGACCCCCGTCAACTTGGCACAGGTCGACGCGCAACATACTTCTCTTACGCGGGCGCGTCTTAACCATGAATTAAACCATGAAATTAAACCATCATTTAAACATGATGGTTTTGAAAACTATGGGGAAAACAAGATCGCACGGGCTCAAGCCCATGCTACGAGTTTTTCGGGCTGGCCGTTTTTGATTCGTCGCGAAGATCTCGGAAAACCTTCGAGAGTGCAACAGCTTTGGGAACACGCACTCGAAAAAAAATGGTGTCAGTACGAACACCGCGTCAATTTCTTCGTGACGGCGATTTGGATGAACGGACAAACGTGGATTAACAACCACGGCGGCAAATTTACCTCGCAAATTCGCGATTCCGTAAAAACAGGACAATGGCCAAGTGGCACGAATGACCAAGAAAAGCGGGCCATCGCCGCGATTCAAAAACTGGACCGGGAAAAGGTGGGACAATGAAAACGTGGATTTTGAGACCAGACGAAAACGGGTGGTTTTGGGCGTTCAATCGAAAAACAAAAAGCGTTCACCCGATTCATATTGTTGGCGAATTGTCTGACCGTAACTATCCCGATTATTTGTTTCAAAAAATCGATGTCCCACAACTTCCAAACGAAACGGAGGTCATCAGCGATGAGCAAAAAACCACAAGCTCAACCGATCACGGAAAAGCCGAGAATGATGATGCTTCGCAGCCAGGCGTCTGATGGTGGTTATGAATATTGGTCGCGTCTCGGATGGTCTCCAATTTATTCGATGGGGTTAGAAGAACCGACCGCGATCCATTTTGCCGAGGATCTCAAGGCAATGCTTGGATTTGAGATTGAGGTTGTTCCGTTTGCCAAAGCGCCACCCATGGAAAAACGAGCAAACACAATTCCGTATGTGAGATGAATCGATGACCGAACAAAAGGATCAATCAAATGGGTGAAACGTCGTTGATTGAGTGGACCGATGCGACTTGGAACCCGTGGCAGGGTTGTACCAAGATCAGTCCGGCTTGCGATCATTGTTACATGTTTCGTGACATGGCCCGCTACGGTCGAGACGGTTCGGTTGTCGTCAGGAGTGCGGACAACACGTTTAATTTGCCTCTTCGAAAATCTCGTGAGGGGCAATTTAAAATCGCGAGCGGGAAAAAGGTATTTACCTGCTCCTGGTCAGATTGGTTTCACAAGGTTGCCGATCCGTGGAGGCCAGAAGCCTGGTCGATTACCAGACAACGGCGGGATCTCATTTTTCAAATCGTGTCGAAAAGAACTCATCGTATTGATAGTTGTTTGCCGGATGATTGGGGCGACGGTTACCACAACGTGTGGCTCATCGCTACTGCGGAAAATCAAACATGGTTCAACAAACGTCTGTGGGAACTGTCAAGAGTTCCGGCTGTGGTGCGCGGATTGAGTATTGAGCCGCTGCTTGGGCCCATTGACATGATGCCAATGATTGAACGCAGCGAGTGCCAACCGGATTGGGTCATCGTTGGTGGTGAGTCTGGCCCAGCATCACGGCCCATGCAAATTGAATGGGTTCAGTCGCTTCGCGATCAATGCGTTTCTTTGTCGATCCCGTTTTTCTTCAAACAATGGGGTGGGACATTGCAACACATGAAAACCGATCCAGATCAACGTTTACTCGACGGTCGCGAGTGGAATCAATTCCCGGCGGCTGCAGCATCGCCAAAAACGACGTTGTCAGCTGAGGATTGTGGAGAATGAAATCCGGTACCACATCGCTGCCCGTGACGATCCCGGCCGAGCCGTTGGATTTACGTTATCCCGGTGGAAAAGGTTTGTCCGGGATTCATCAGTGGATTTGCTCGCATTTGCCGACTCACGTTTGGTATGCAGAACCGTTTGCCGGTCATGGGGGGATTTTCAGGAACAAGATTCCGGCTTTGCGGACCTGGTTGATTGATTTAGATCCCGAGGTCATTACCTGGTGGCATCGTCAACAACAGCGAGAACGGCAGCCAAGTAACCCGGGAACCATCGTTGACGCCGCCGATGGGATCCACAAACGCCATCGACAGCGAGGGTCGATCGAGATTTTGCACGGTTGCGGTATTCGATGGGTGGAACTCGCTGCCGAGTGGCAGATTCCGGAACTGTTGGTCTACCTTGATCCGCCGTATCTTCCCGAAACTCGCGTTCGGCAAAACCTTTACCGTCACGAGATGACTCGCGATGATCATTTCAGGCTCTTGACGGCAGCCGTGAATATTCGCGGACCGGTTGTCGTTTCTGGTTATTCATCGCCGATGTATCACGATATTTTGAGCCAGGCAAGCGGATGGAGTCTCGAAACACGATGGGTGATCACTCGCGGTGGAACTCTTCGCGAGGAATGCCTATGGAAAAACCAACATTGTGCTCGAGCATCGTCGACACTGTCGATGAAGTACTCGGAACTGGGTGGTGATTTCAGAGAGCGGGAACGGATCAACCGCAAACGTCAACGATGGGTGGCAAACTATCGAACATTGCCCGAACGGGAACGCCGGGCCATTTTGTTGGATTTACTGGATTGCGAACGGTTGGCGAAGAAACGGTGAACGATTCATTTCGATCCTCCTGAAACAATCGACAAATACGACGATGGAGGTTGTACCGACGGTTGCATCGGCACACTTAACGATGTGGTACCTATGATTGCTCTGGAAAAACAGTATTTGAAATGATATGTTTTTTTGATCTCAGAACGCAGGCCGCGTTCGTCGCGAATGTCATTCGGTGAAATAGACCGGGCAACATTAAGCCGCTGTTTTAAGTTGGCCGTTGCTCGTGCGTCATTTCTCCGGATGCAATTTGATGAAAAATCAAGTTCTTTTCACATTGATGGTTTTGCTTGGCATTCAACAAATTGTAAATGCTCAAGCCGTCAAAATTGAAATTCGTAACCAATGCAATGGCCAAATCTGCGGCAGTTCTTTGGCCAGTGGCGTTTGCATTGATAACACAGACGATGGTAATTCCATCATCGCAAGTTGTGGCCACGCGTTTAAAAATCCCGTCGATTCGATCATCGTCTATTACGGTCGAGACTCGTATTTTGCACGTCTCATGGCCGTCGATAACGGGCCGGGTGCAGACTGCTCTATTCTGTTGATTCGAGGAAAATTACCAGTCAGCGAATTGGGGGGAGACCCTTGCCCGTCTGATCAACTGGTGTTTTCTGGGTTCGATCTTGGCACCAACTACACCGAAATTGACGGCAGAGTTGTGGATTGTCAGAAAAATTTTGGCGAGGCCCAAACCGCGAAAACGCTTACTCAGGGAATGTCGGGTGGAGCGGTCATTTATCAGGGTCAAACGGTCGGCATCATTAAGGGGTGGTATGGGGACACTCGCGGTGCGTGTTTTGTTCCCGCTTACCGCGTCAAAGAGCTTTATCGATCAAAGGTCAAAATCAGGACTCGCCGCAGCGATGCCTACTTTGTGACGATGCCGATTGCGGCCCAGCCAATAACCGCAAAACGAGCGTCTCCCCAAAACACTCAACCGGCGCCACCGCCGCCAAAAGAAAATCCGGTCAATCCGCCTGATACAGTGACGACGCGACAGCCGATGCAGCCAGCTTCAAACGGACCAACGGCTACGGAAAGCGCGTTGGTTGAGATGATTCGTACTCTATCGGAGAAAGTCGATGAACTGGCGAAACGTCCCACTAATCAAAAAGGTGACATTGGGAATACTGGGCCTGTTGGCCCTGCTGGCCCTATCGGCCTGGTTGGCCCTCGCGGTCTCGCTGGTGAAATCGGTCCTGTTGGCCCCGCTGGCCCTGCTGGAACGGTAACAGTCATTTTGGTCGATGAAGCTGGAAAAGAAATTAAGCGAGCAAACAATGTGACGGCAGGATCTACGATCCGTGTGCCAGTCACTCGCAATACGGTGAACACTCCGTAAGTGTCGCCGGGCCAATAATTGTGGACTGGCCAACCGATTATCATTTTTGAGGAGTAGGCGAATGCCCGCTACCGATGTTTTCGATTCTGTGACCGCGTCAAAGTTCGCAGCAACAACGCTGCAACAAACTGACGCCGCAAATGCCGGAATGGTGTTTTTGCTGGAAACCACGCGACTCAATCACCAAGCCTCTACGGATATGCGACAAGCAATGGCCGTGCAGGAAGTGAGAACGTCCGCTCAAAGCCGAGAGGTTTTGCAGACTCAGGCCGCACTGAATGCCCCGCGTCAAACCGCCCCAGGGTTTATTCCGGTGGAAACCCCTAGCAAGTAAATCCAAGAATGATGGATGAACTGAACGCGCGATTGTTCCGGCAACGAGCCAAATTTGTTGCCGGAACTTTTAAACTCTCGGAGGCTGTCGATGAATTCACCAACGATCGAGAGTTCACTGCGAAAACAAGTGGGGATCGACGTAGCCCAACAAGCGGGATTGACGGCGGATCTTTTGTCATTGGCGAAAATGCAACGTCACCAATTGAACCACACGACGGCCCAACGTCTGGGAATACCCCCGATGGAAGATGAAATGGGTGACATCATTCTTGGGGACCGCGTCACAAATACGACGATTCCAGCGCCACAACAAGCGGAAAAAACACCGTGGGCACAACTTGCATTAGCAGGAGGATTGATGGCTACAGGTATTGGCATTCCAGCCGCCGCCATGATCGCCACCAATGCATTGACCAACATGAGACAGTCAGCGACTCAAACAGCACCAAGTCAAAACGTGTCACGTGAAATACTCTCGATTGATATGGTTGTAGAACCGCCAAAAAAAAATGATGGGTCCTCCTCATACAAAAACGGTCTTTGAACTGCTTACACAACAGAGACGAACAGAGTTTTTATTTATTTATTCGATTGCTCAAGGGTAAGGGAAACCGCGCATGTCCGAAGGCCATTCGTTCAGACACAAGGTCAAGGTCGCCAGGCTTAAAAAGTCCAGTCCCAAGGGAAAGACAAAAATATCCTTGAGAAAACCGCCACAAAAACGATTCGTTTCTGACTTCTAATGATGTTAAACAAACGGGATTTCACACTTTCAAAGGAACGAACAACAACGACGATCAACGGGGTTAAAAACAACCTTGCCATTCGCCGTAAAACCATTAAACGCCAGTTCGTCAACGCACGACACGAAAAAAACGCTCTCGAACATTTGATCACGCTTCCCGAATTATCCGAGTCAATCCATATCGTCATCGGTGGCCAGTTCGAACCATGCGACCTGATTCCGGCGATTCGGCGATTGTCCCACCCGGCCATAATTTCCAGATTAGATATTTCGACGCTTGGATTTAACCATGACAACGTGGCCACCATCGCCAGAGGCATCGATCAAGCGAAAATCAAAACCGCAAACGTCGTATGTTCCAAATATTTCGCCAGGCTCGAAAAAGCCTCGTTTGAGTTCCTTAAAAACGAAATCACATCGCGCGGCGGTCGCGTCAATTGGGGACAAACACACGCCAAGCTAATTTTGCTCGAAATGAGTGACGGTCGATTTTTCACGGTCGATGGATCGGCCAACCTTCGGTCATGCAGTTCAATCGAACAAATCAACATCACACAAGACCCCGAACTGTTGTTATTCCACAGATCATGGCTTGATGAATTATTGACGGCCAATCATGAGCAAAAAAAAGAAACAAACAAAGCTGATCACATCGCCGCCAAAGTCGATGCTGCAGCCGGCGACAACTGAACCGCCGATCCCCGACGAAACCCGCCAACAGGTGGTAACGTGGCTACTCGAAGGAAAAACCGTTTTCGCGATTCAGCAGCAATGCCGCGAAGATTACCCGACGCACAACCCAACCCGTCTGATATCCGCCGCACTGGACCACATCGCCACCGAAGCCACCACACCGCCAATCCCGATCGATCAATGGTGCGTCGAGGCTGCCAAACTCATTTATGAGCGTCAAATTGAGATCGGGGACTTCTCTGCCGCACTGCGAACCGTGGCACACATCAACACGTTGGCACAAAAACACGCCAAACCCGATTTACTCGAGGTTCCATCTCCAACCGCGACGATGGGATCCACCAACGCCAGACCCAGCGATACAGGCCTCGATCTCGCATCGTCACAAAACGCGATAACGGCCGCCACTCAAAATCCGACATTGATCGACCCAAACCATCAGAGCCGAGACGCCCGCCTCATCAATCGCGCGATCAAACAAGGGTGGGAGATCCCCGAACACATCCGCCAATCGCTGCCAGCCGAAATGGCACACATCCTGACAACGGCCACAAATAACGGCGACAAAATCAGCGCGGGAAAGGTCCTCGTAACAATGATGGGTCAAAACATTCGAGCCAAACCACCTACCAAACGGCACAAGCACGAACACAGGGTAGACGCCACGCCAATAACCGAGGCAAATTTTGACGAACGTAAACGCCAACTTTCTGAAAGACTTGCTGGAATCGGCGACGACACCAGATGAGTTGGCCCAGGTTGAACAATGGATCAAGGAGGCCACAGGTTACCAGTCGACCGACGGTTACACCGACGAAACCGACGATGAAGAATACGAGTACAGCGAAACAGATACCGAAATCGCCGCCGGAATCGCTCACGGCGACGACATGCTGTCCCGGCAAAACGTCCGAACGGCGTTAACTCAGGAGATCGGCCCGTTACCGCCGATCAAAGATCCCGCCCGTCGCGCCAAATGCAAATACAGTCTCAAACTTGCTTGCGAAACCTATTTCAAACACGCCATTTATTTGGGGCTCGCCCAATACCAGGAAGAAATGATTCAAGCTTTCCAAGACGTCATCCTGAAAAAAGGCAAAAAAGCTCGAGCCGTGCGCCGAGGCGGCCTCAAGAGCACTCTCTTACGCATCGCGATTATCTGGGGCATCCTCAACGGACACATCAAATTCGCCATCCCGGTTGGCGCGACAGACGACAAATCAAACGAGCATCGCGACAACATTTTCAAAATGATGATCACGAGCCAACCGTTGCTCGAAGACTTTCCGGAACTCATTCCGCTCCTGCTCAAATACAAGAACCCCAAAAAACAACTCCGTCTCGACGGAAAATTGATCGAAGTGTCGGCCAAAGATGAACGCGGATGTATCGTGTTCCCTACGCTGGACGGAATCGAACTCAGTGAGGCGAGAATCGCCCCCTATTCGATTTTATCAACTGACGTTAGCGGGCTGGCGTTCGTCAGTTCCAAAGGCGAAACAATCCGCCCGGATTTTCTCGCGCTGGACGACGTTCAAACTCCTCAGTCGGCCAAATCCTTCCTCGCGACGAATAGCCGCGAAAACGCCATCGTGACAACGTTCATGGGGTTGGCCGGATTAGGCCAGACGATGGACGCCGTCATGGTTTGCACTGTCCGAGAAATCGACGATCTCACAAACCGGTTTTGTGATCGCAAACGCCACCCCGATTGGGACGGGAAAAAATTCCCCGTTCTTATCAAGCTCCCCGACGATCTAAAACTCTGGTCAACGTACGAGGAAAAACTACGAGACGGAGAGACACCCGAGCAAGGCCACGACATTGCCACCGCGTTCTATCTCGAAAACCGCCAGGCGATGGACGCCGGCGCCCAGATCGCTTGGGAAAAGGACAAACCAGACGAATACGTGTCATCGCTCCAATGGTGTATGACTGTCCGGTCGATCAACCCGGCGTTTTTTCTATGTGAACTCCAACAGGAGGGAACCGCCCCGGCCCAACAAGTTGCACAACTGTCAGGGGAAGACCTGGTCAAACGCCTGTCAAACATCCCACGCGGAACAGTTCCAGACCGATCAAGTTTCCTCACCGCGTTTATCGACAGTTCAGACCATGTTTTATGGTGGATGGTTTGCGCTTGGGAAAAAGATTTCACGGGTGTCATCGTCGATTATGGAACATGGCCGGATCAAAAAATGGGCGTGTTCTACAAATCGCATTTACGCTACACGCTCGAAGAGCAATTGACAGGCCGATCATGGGAAGAGGCTTTCGTCCACGCACATAACGAGCTCGAAAAATACCTTTTGCGTGATTGGACAAAAGAAGACGGAACCAAACGCCAGATAGACCTGTTGTTGAAAGACTGGTCTGACGGAGGACACAAAGCCCGAATTGAATCACAGGTCAACGCCAGCCCACAAAAGCCACGTATTCGACCCTCAAAAGGTTTCGCACCCAAGCCCAATAAAAAACCCGTTCATTTGTGGGGAGATGCCAAGGTCGACCGACACACGTTTTCAAACTGGCTTGAAAAACGAACCGATAATCCAATCCACGTTCAATTCGATTCCAACAAATTCAAAAGCCACATTGCCAGGCGATTAACCACCACGCCAGGTGCGCCGTCCAGCCTATTACTACCCGGTAACGATTCCAACGAACTCCAAATGTTGGCCGATCATCTGACAAGCGAACAACGTAAACCAATCATTTGGGACGGCACGCCCGGCGAGGTCTGGGAACTGACGCCAGGACGCGACAACGATTGGTTCGATACGTTGGTTGGTAACGGTGTCGCTGCATCAATGCTCGGTTGCGTGTTGTCAGGAGAGACCACGCAAACCAACGACGTGAAACGCCGAGTTGTCGAAATCCCGGAACACATGCTGAAAAGGCGGTGAACCGATGACCGAACCCGAACGTAGGATTGTACAACTGCCGGAATACCTTTCCGATGACGGCGTTTTAACCTGTCCAAAATGCGGATGTCAGGATTTTGAGGTAACCCATTCTTACCCATGGTCCGAGGGTAAAAAACGCCGCCGGCGAGTCTGCACAAATTGTGGTCGACCAATCACAACAGTCGAACACGTCGAAGAATTATAAAAACGACATGATACCGGTATCACAAAATGAAAAAACAACATTGAACTAACAAAATAAACATGTATCGTGCTGGCCATGAGCACGAACGACCTAACGCCGCAAATCATTCAAAACGCCACATCGCCAAATTCGATGAGCGGAGACGGCGTCAGCGTCACAAACAATCAGATCAGCGACCAAATTGCCGCCGACAAATATTTAAAGTCCAATGACGCTATCGCGGGGTTTGTCAACGGGTCGGCATCGTTCGCCCGCGTCCGTATGGTCCCACCTTCAGCCAGGGGGGACACATCGTCATGCGATTGTTAAACACCGTCGTCAAAACTTTCGACAGGATTTGCGCCGCCGTTGGATTGATGCGTAAATCAGTCGTCGAAGCAAACTTCGATTTGACCCAAACCTCGCACGAAAACAAAAAGCATTGGGCCAGTGCCGACGCCCTGAGTGGTCGCGCTGCCTACTACAAATCAGAGCGTAAAATCGCCCGCGAACGGTCCCGCATGGAAGCTGCCAACAACAGTTGGTATTCCGGGATGTTACGCACAGCGGCAAACCACATCGTTGGAACAGGTCCACGTCTGCAAATGCAGACCGACAACCCAAAACTGAACCGACGAATTGAAAAAGCATGGAACAAATGGTGCAAAGCCACCAAGTTCAACGCCAAACTCAGAGTCGCCGTCGAAACCTATTGGCGGGATGGCGAAGTGTTCATGATGCGAGCCACTCGCCCATCATTGCACCCGATCACTCTCGACGTTCGGATGTACGAGCCAGATCAAGTAGCCCAACCCTACTGGCATATGCTTGACCCGACGATTGAAGACGGTATCCGCGTCGACAATCTTGGTAACCCGGTCGAATATTGGATCTACGATCACCATCCAGGCGATTTGAACATCGGTCATCTCAATTTATTGACCGGAAAATGGTATTCCGCCGATGAGGTTGTCCATCTGTTTCGAGCCGATCGACCCGGGCAACTTCGAGGCTTTCCGAGATGCTCACCCGCCATTGATTGGCTGGCCCATCTGCGACGTTTCGCCAAAGCCACGCTGTCCGCAGCGGAGGCCGCCGCCCTTTGGGGTGTGTTCATCAAAACCACATCATCCCAGGTCATGCCTGCCGCCATGCCTCGCGATTTGATGACGATGGAATTTGAGCGCGACGTGATGAACTTCCTGCCCGATGGTTGGGAACCCGCCCAAATCGACCCCAAACACCCGGCGACAACAAACGAACAATTCCAGCGGAGCGAGCTAACTTACTTCGCCCGTTGCGCCAATATGCCGTATTCGCTCGCTGCGGGAACAAGCAGAGATTCGAACTTCAGTTCCGCTAAAATGGATATCAAAAACCTTTGGGAACCCGAGGTTTGGAGCGAACAGGAAAACGTCGACAATGCCATCGTCGAACCGGTTTTCCGCTGGTTCCTCGAAGATTGCATGATCGACACCGACATTCTTGATGACGCCCCGCCGATCAATCAACTCGAACATCAATTTTTCTGGCCACCGTTGCCACAAGCAGACGCCGGAGACGTTGCCGACGCGGCAGAGACTCGTATGTCCACCGGCCAATCGACCCCGTCCCAGGAAGCCGCTCAAAACGGCATCGATTTCGAAACACTGGTCACCACAGGCGCAAGAGATCTCGGTTTGACACCCAACGAATACAAACGCCGATTGGCCGACAAATTGTTTGGAGTCAAAGAGGCCATGCCACCGGAACCAGGCCAGCCGGCCAGCAAACCAATGGTTGCATCAGCCAAATTATCAAAACGCCAGGCCCGAGACCGCGAACGTTCGATCATCCGGGCATCGGACCGACACGCCGCCCCAAAACCCACAGCCAACTAACGAGACCATAACGTGCCTAAAACTTTGACAATGAACGCCGAAACCGACTTCGACGCCAAAACCTTTCATATGGTTGCCTACACCGGCGGAAAACTTTCGATCGATGGTTTCGATGATCCTGTCGTTGTCGACCTCGACGGCCTTGAGGCCGATGGCCACATTCCCATCAACATCAAGCACAATACCGGCGATGAAATGGTATTGGGCGAGACCGACCCGGACAAGATCGTCAACGATGGTGAAACACTCACACTGGGTGGACGAATCACGGCCAGCCCCGAGGACAGCCCCAGCGCCAAGCGTATTCTCGCGATGGGTCAAAAAGGACATCATTGGCAAGCCTCAATTGGTGCCAAGATTGAGGAATCACAGGACATTCCCGAGGGACAAACCGTTCTGGTCAACGGCCAGGAACAAACGGGCCCGTTTATTCTTGTCACCAAGGCCGTTTTGCGACATTCCGCCGTAGTCAGTCAGGGAGCGGACAAAAACACAAGTTTTGTTTTGTCTGCCAAGGCCAAGCTCGATCTCAATGCCGAGTCCGACGATTCCGACAACATGGACGCCGAGGACATCAACGATACCGGGTTCGAGGGATGGCTGAAAAACGAACTCGATCTCGATCAAGCCACTTTAACAGAAAAAGCACGTAACGCACTGCTCCAACAGTACGCCGCGATCACAGAAGACGAAAACGAAGCGCTCGACGCCGCCGATCCTGAGGAATACGACGACAACGAGCTACCAACCGACCAAGCACAACCAAAAGGAAAAAAGACAATGGTCGCCAAAGCCGAAACAACGACCCTCAAAGGCTCAGGGACCACTGACGTCCAAGCCCAAATCAAACGCGACCGAGAACTACGAGCCGCAGAGGATCGTCGCGTCGACCGGATCAACGCCATTTGCAAAAACGACCTCAAATTGCGAGCAAAGGCCATCGAGGCTGGTTGGAGCGTCGAAAAGACGGAAAATTTCGCAC
>JBAXBD010000126.1:0-11650 GCA_037142165.1 Schlesneria sp.
CTGCCGAACAGATCTGGGACAGTTTCATCACCCTGGCTGCTTACAAACCCGGCGAATATCAGGCGGAACCGGCAAGCGTTGAAGCGAAATTACTGAATATTGATCTGGCCAACGCAACTGCGAAGCAGATTTACGACCGTGATCAACAACTCAAATCGGCTGAATTGAAAAAGGCTCGCGATGCCCGTGACAAGGACCACACTTACAAAGGTTTATTGCTTGTTCGCGCATCGGAATTACCATCCCCCCGGCCACCGGGTCACTTCCTGAGGCAGTTCGGGCAATCGGATCGCGAAGCGATTGAAGTCTCGTCTGTTGATGGATCGGTTCCACAAGTTCTGCAAATGTTTAATGGCCCGATTACGCATATGCTGCTTGAACCCAAATCCGTTATTTACAACAACGTCATTGCAGAAAAATCGAATGAGTCACGCATTGATGTCATCTTTCAATCGATACTGAGTCGTAGACCTTCGAAAGAAGAGCGTCTTGCGGCGTTTGCAGAAGTCAAAGCGCACGGCGACCCAGGTTATGGAAATGTGATCTGGGCTCTCGTGAACACCCGAGAATTCCTGTTCATTCAATGACAAATTACAAGGCATCGAAACATGATCAACGAGCTTAATGATTTCGTCTCCCGTCGCATGTTTCTGGAGTACGCCGCACGATCGATGCTTGGCGTGACTATCCTGCCCGTTGGTCTTGTGAACGCCGCAGACGACTCGACTCCGAAAAAGAGGGATGACAAGGTCTCAAGCAGCAGTTCTGAAACGCGCGAGGGTTCAGCCAAGCACGTTATCTTCTTGTATATGAACGGTGCAATGACTCACCTGGATACGTTCGACTTGAAGCCGGGTCGTGAAACTCAAGGAGAGACGAAAGGGATTTCCACAAACGTTCCAGGAATGCAATTCGGCGAAACACTGCCTGAATTAGCGAAAGTCGCCAGCGAAATGGCTGTCATTCGATCGCTGCATACCGAGACTGGTGACCACGAAGGGGGCCGTTATTTCATGCGGACCAGTTACAAAGAAATTGCTTCCATTCGACATCCGGGTATGGGAGCATGGGCACTCAAGATTCTTGGCCGCCAAAACAGAACGCTGCCCGACAATGTTCTGATCGGGGGCGAGGCACGCCATCCTGGTGCGGGGTTTCTCGAACCCGCTTTCACCCCGGTTCCCGTCGGTGACCCGAACGCCGGTTTGCAAAACACGGTGACACCGAAATACCTGACCGAAGCTTCGTTCGACAAGCGAATGGATTTGATCAACAAGTTCGATTCAGACTTCCGCAAGAAGTATCCACAGAAACAGGTCGATGCCTACGGTGACTTCTATCGACAGGCCAATCAACTGGTTCACAGTGACGAACTGAAAGCCTTCGATTTGAATCAGGAAAAGCCCGAAATTCGAGATAAATATGGTCGAGACCAGTTTGGCCAGGGGTGCCTGCTGGCGCGACGTCTGGTCGAACATAACGTACGTTACATTGAAATCAGCCTCGGCGGCTGGGATATGCATACCGAAATTTTTTCGCGAGACAAACTTGCCAGTCGAGCGGCGATCCTCGACCGAGCAGCATCCGTATTGATCCACGACCTGAAGTCCAAAGGACTGCTGAAGAACACGCTTGTCGTATTAGGGACGGAGTTCGGCCGCAGCCCTCATATTAATGCGAACAGTGGTCGCGATCATCACCCAGGGGTCTTCTCAGGATTTTTTGCAGGGGGCGGTATCAAGGGTGGCCGTTTCTATGGGACTTCTGACAAGAATGGTTACAGTCCGGAAGAAGACGACGTGACGGTGGCCGACTTTAACGCGACGATCGCTCATGCTTTGGGGCTGCCGATTCAAAAAGAGTTCTTTTCGAAGTCAGGTCGTCCCTTCAAAGTCGCTCACGATGGAAAACCACTTGTTAAACTGTTTGCATAGTCGAGTCTGTACCGACGTTGCAAGTTTTTAAAAGGTAGTTCCATTCCATGCCGCGTGTTGTGATCGTCGGAGGTGGATTTGCCGGACTGAACCTGGCCAAAGGTTTGGGAAACGTTGCTGATATCGATGTGACATTGCTGGACCGTACGAATCATCATTTGTTCCAACCGCTTTTGTACCAGGTTGCGATGGCGGGACTCAGTCCAGCGGATATTGCGGTGCCAATTCGCAGCCTGCTTTCGCAATACCGTAATATTCGAGTTCTGCAAGGCGAAGTCTTGTCGCTGAACCTTGATCGCAATGTCGTAATTACTGATTTTGGCGAGGTCGGCTTCGATTACCTGATCTTGGCTTGCGGAGCGCGGCACAGTTATTTTGGCCACGACGAATGGGAAGAGCATGCCCCTGGGTTGAAAACTCTCGAACAAGCCACAGAAATTCGCCGACGTGTTCTTTCGGCGTATGAGGAGGCGGAGAGGATCAATTCTGCCGACGCCCGTAAACGACTTTTGACCTTCGTCGTCGTTGGAGGTGGTCCGACCGGCGTCGAACTGGCTGGCGCGATCGGGGAAATGAGCCGTTTTACGCTTGCCAAAGATTTTCGCAATATCGACGCCGCCTCGGCACGCGTGTTACTGCTTGAGGCCGGATCACGAATCCTGCCCATGTTCAGTGAGCAGCAGTCTGCCCGGGCCGCCCGTGACCTCGAACAACTGGGTGTGCAGATCTGGACGGGAAGTGCGGTGACGAAAATCGACGGCGATGGGGTAGAAATTGGCAACGAACGGATCACGTCGGCGACGGTCCTCTGGGCCGCCGGAGTTAAAGCCTCGTCATTGGGACAAGCGGCTGGTTTTGAGGTTGATCGCCAGGGACGGGTGATTGTCGAAACTGACCTGAGCGTGAAGGGCTATCCGCACGTCTTCGTGGCGGGAGATCAGGCTTGTTTCACGCACCAAACCGGAAAACCACTGCCGGGAACTGCACCTGCCGCGATGCAGCAAGGCCAGTATCTGGCACAGTTAATCCGACAAGACCCGGCCGGTCATTCACGAAAACCATTTCATTTTGTGGACAAAGGCCAGATGGCCACGATTGGAAGAAGTCGTGCCGTCGTCGAAGTCGGCCGATTCAAGCTGTCCGGTTTTTTTGCGTGGATAATGTGGTTAGTCGTCCACATTTACTTCCTGACCGGTTTCAAGAACCGGCTGCTTGTGGTGTTGCAATGGGCCTGGTCGTATCTCTCGTTTCGTCGCGGCGCGCGCCTGATCGTGAACAAGGAATGGCGATTTCACGTCGCAGGGCAACAAACGGCACTGCCGACTGACGTCACTCAGAAATAACGTGCCGCTGAGTTCTTTCCGTCGGCTTTTTCCTTTGTGGTGAGCAGTTGTTCGCAACAAACGTTATTTGCCGCTCGAAGCTGATTCACTACGGGCAGTTCGTTGCGGCATCGGAAGTTCTGGACTGTCAGAAGCCGGACGTCGCTTAAGTAGTTCTGAAAGCTGAAACGAATAATACTTTTGTTCCGCTGCCGGTTTTTTGTCAGATGACGCATTGGCAACCCAAAACTTGGTTGTTGCTGGTTCAAACAAGACGTTGTGCAGGTTTGAGTTCATGGCGATGGGACGATCCATCAAATGGAGCGCTGTTTCCGCTGTAAAAGTTCCGTATCCCGCAGCAGTCTGTTTCGAGAGTTCGTCATACCGAGATCCGGCTGAAAGAAGTACACAATCTTTCACAGGTTTGGGCAGCAATGGATTTGTTTCGCCAGGCTTGATGACCGTAAAAACATCCCAGGATGCTTCCATACCGACAGCCTCATTCGTTTCACCATCGGCGATCACATAGAAATATTGGCAGGTTCGGGGCCCGTCCCGGAAGGTGGCGATCGCCTCGTCGAGTGACTTCGCCGTTTCTAACGCTTCCCGAACCAGCAGGGCCATCGGACGACCGTTCCAGTGGCCAAGCCCACCGCCCCCCATCTCACCAACCGAGATGTGTTCGGCATTCATTCCGGTGACGGATCCAATGAATCCCGCGTAGCTGACATTGATCCAGGGAAGGCGCCCCTCGGGTTCGTAAACGATGACAACGGCATGGTCTTGCAGACCCCAGTCGATCGCATAGTCGAGCACACGCCCATGCAACATGTTTCCGTTTTGGGTGGCCGTTTTTGCAAGCGCAAAACCACTGCAATGAAACAACTCGGGGATGAAATTTCCCGCTCGGATATCGGCCACCTTCTGGCCCGACCCTGCTGCTAACCCGTCCATCTCCTCAAAATATCGGGGAGCAACGTGTGGTTTCTGAAAAGCGATAATCATGTCGATTGCGGTTCGTGGAGTCACTTTCACCGGTCCGATATCGACCAGAGTCAACTCTTCCGCCCGATCAACCAGGATCGTCTTCATGTTTTGCTGACAGTGATCACGGAGCAACGCACCGTGCTGGAACCCCATTTCGTAGGGGGTCCCTTTGAGATGGAGCACGGGGTATCCATCAACGGTTTCCAGCCATCCCTGTCCACAGCGGGCGATTGTCTTTGCGGACGATGCCGAGGTTGACGGCACCGCTTGAGCCGAAACCGTCTGACCAAAATCCGCGACCACCAGGATCGCTACGAAGATCGTAAGGCTTCGAAAACGTAATTCTGTTCGAGTCACAATCAGTCTCCTGAATCTTTACTGCGGTGCTCAACATCTGAAACAGCATAATTCAGATTGCCCCGGCACAACAGACCCAAGGCAATTCGATTTTTTAAAGTAGCAAATGCAAAGTGCCACGATCATGGAGTCTTCAACATGGTCGTGCAAAATTGAAAACGCCGAACTTGATCGCACGAATTGGTCGAGGAACTCCAAAACCGTAGCGCGCAGTTTAAAACACTTATCCGTCATGGTAACGGACCGCAATAAATTCAGGGCGATCTTTGCAATGATGCATCAACAACTGCGGCGATTTCCGCAGCGATTTCATCGATGGTTCGGACGTGGCTTCCGTGGACGCAGTGGATACTCTTCCATTGCGCTCCGCTGGCCAATTCGAGATAGACTTCACGCACGCGTCGAAGGTAGTTCGCATCGGCCTCCTGGAGATC
Organism: Schlesneria sp.; assembly: GCA_037142165.1. Taxonomy (GTDB): domain Bacteria; phylum Planctomycetota; class Planctomycetia; order Planctomycetales; family Planctomycetaceae; genus Schlesneria. The sequence goes on from JBAXBD010000126.1 coordinate 5,035, forward strand.
AGCAGCTTTCTCGGTGTAGTCTCGTCGGGATTTCGCCGCGATCAATTCTTGAGCGTGCTCAACGTCGACATCAAGGAACAGTGTCAAATCGGCGCGGGGAAGTTGATAGATCGAATATTCCAGGTGTTGAATCCAATCGATCAATTCCGTCCGGTCAGTTCCTGAGGCCTTGGCCCCCTGATGGGCTACGTTCGAAGCAACGTATCGATCGCAGATCACAACATCATAATTTGCCATCGCAGTCTGGATTAATTCGCGCGATTCAAATCGATCTCCAGCGAATAAAAGAGAAACAAGAAGCGGATGGACAGATTCCAGCGTTCCAAACCGGCCATTCAAAAAATCGCCAACCTTTTGACCGAACATCGTCTGCTGATATCGAGGGAAGCTGAGTAAGGCGCTTCTTTGCCCTTTGGACATTAAGTATGCGTGCAACCGCGCCGCCTGTGTGCCCTTACCAGACCCGTCGATACCTTCAATGGCGATAAAAAGAGACAAGCCGTTGATCCTTCAATTCCACTTCGACAAATTATTTTCGGCGACATGAAGTTGACTAAGGATCACAGGGCGATCTTTTGGCGAACAGTCCTTGAGACATTTTTCGAGCAAGTCGATCGCCACACCTGGCCGATTTGTTTTGATGGCAATTAACGCCAGATCCCGGCGATGATCAAAGGCCCCGGTATGTAAGGCCAGCAGTCGCCGCTGGACATGCCACGCGTGTTCCCAGTCCTCTTGATTGACGTGAAGTGCCTTCAAGTTGTTAAGCATGCGAATCACGACTTCTCTCGGCATTGCCGGTTCAAGCGATCGTTCAATCTCATCGCTCGTTAATCCACTGAGTGACTCGATCCACTCAATGCACTCATCGTAATTGAGAACCTCACCTGCGTTAAACGCGTCGACGAAAAGTGGCCCCTGCACAGTGTCAAACCGGGTCAAAAAATGCATCGGTGCGGCGACACCGGTTAATTCCAGGCCTGCCGCCTGGGCGACGGCAACGTAGACAACCGAAAGGCTGATCGGAATACCGATACCGGTTTCGATCACTCGATTAATATAACTGCATTCCGCACGCTGATACGCCTGTTTGTCGCCGTGCAAGCCATGCGTTCCCGCCAGGCAGCGAACAAGTTCGCGAAGTATTTCTCGATCACTACGAACTCGCAGAATATGACTTCGCAACTCTGACGAGCGTTTGCCAATCCATGTCAAAGTGTGCTCGAAATCGAGTTTCGGCTGAGCGTCGCGAGCGAGTTCCAGGGCCACTCGAGTCAGATCAACATCCTGCCGCCTTGCCAAAAGCTTGCAGAATTCAGGATCACTAGAAAAATCGATGTCGAGAGTCATCCGTTGGATATCCAGAATGCGAAATCTAAAGCGGATCGCAATTCTACGATTTGTCATCAAACTCGTCGAGACAGACTCGTTACGGCAAGCCGCAGTGTGAAAGTGGTCTTGAGAACATTGTTTGCTGCGCTTTTAAAACGCTGACGACAATCGGTATCCGGTGTTGGGAAGCGAAGACAGATTGGGAGATGGGTAATTTGCGAAGTCCTGACTCGTTCACTGCGATTTTTTCGTCGAACGATGACTTGTCGACACGCGTGACCAACCTTGCTTGCAAAATGCTATTGCGCCATTACATTCGTTTCCGCGAAGATGGCCTGTTTGGCTTCGACCGTGAGTATTCCTGCTGATTTCGCTTGCACTGCGATCAATTGGAGATAATTACTCAGTTTGACCCACCGCACTAGATCGCGTTCTTTTTTTGACAAACGCAAACCAAGAAATTTCAAAATACGATGTCCAACGCCTGCAAACACCTTATCGTTCTTGCCTTGGTACTGGGTGCCACTGTCGCCAACGCCGGGCAGATTACGCGCCAAGAGTTCAGTCCCAACGCCATCAATTATGGATTCGAGAGTGCCACATTCGAAGCAACAACGGCCAGTGATGGCGTGATGACTGTTTCACAAGGGACTGTTTCGCAAATTCCTGTCCCCATATCGAATTCACTTTCAACTCCCTATATTAAGGGGATGATATTTGTTACGTACTCGCCAGGTGCACCGGTCAATCCGATCAAGCTGGAATGGAGCAGTCCCATTTCAGCGGTTGGCATCGAGATTCTCACCAACCTTGACAAAGATGTGACGTTGGAATTGTTTGACGGCACTAACCAGCTTTTGGAATCGCTGACGATCCTGAGCGCTGACTTGACCCACGAATCTTTTGCAAATTCCGGGTTCATCGGCATCGACTACGGCACAAACCGTGTGGCTTCGGCTCTCATCAGCGGCAATGGCACCGACTTGCAGATCGACAGCGTGGTGTACCAGTCAGTCCCCGAACCCGGCACCTTTTCGTTATTGGTGCTGGGCCTGTGCGGGTTAGCAGGAGTTAGTCGTTGGCGTCGCTGACGAATACCTGGCAACCAAGTGACACTGCTGGTTTGGAAATCGGGACAAATGCAAATTTCGCGATTTATCGGTAGGCTTTCATGAACGCCACTAAGTAGAGTCTCACGAGACTGGCCAGGTGGTGTTTTCGTCAACTCTATTGAAACAGGGTGTGTTTTCAGCGATCCCTTCGACCATCCTTTTGGTTACCACGCCGTTCGATTCGTTGCACGTTCGCAATCTTGACGGTGTCGCCTTAAGATCAGGAGGCATTTCTGGATCGTTTTTTTTCACAGTGAACAAAGCGGATGGTCGATCAGTCACGACGCGATCGAGTTGGGCTTGGCCTGATCGGGCTTGGTCCGAGCTGGGAACAGCGTTATCTCGAAACGCTCGTTCGTCTGCAAAGCCGTTTGACGATTCGACTTGTCTATGATCCTGTCGAAGCACGAGCGAAATCCGTCGCCAGCGAATTCGACGCCGAAGTTGCAGGCAGTCTGCGGCAGATGCTCGCCCGACCAAAATTGCAGGGATTGCTCGTACTCGATCCCGGCTGGTTAGGGGCCGGTGCTTTGAGCTTGATCGCTGGCAGCGGTAAGCCTGTTTTCCTGGCCAACCCCACCTTACGACAACCAACCGCACTTCGAGCACTACTTCAAACATCTCCATCTTCGGCGACTGAAGCAAAGCAAGCGAACACGGCTGATGACCTTTGTATGCCCGAACTTGGACTTCGATTTACTCCATCAACATGCCGTTTGCGTGAATTGATCGCCACAAAGCTTGGCCGAGTAAAACGGATATTGATTGAATGTGATCTTTCGGCTGAGAAGACCGAAATCGCCCACATTGTCGACTGGTGTCACCCTCTGATGGGCCAGTCGCCGACAGTCATATCAAGGGCAAACGGGCAATCGAACGCAGTACACGGAGTTGATTTCGAGTTTTCTTCCGCATTGACCCCAATCAACACCCGGACTGCAAGGCTACAGCAGAAGCCCGCCGGAAACGGATTTGCCAGGTTTTCAATCGAATGTGAACGGGGTCATGCGACTCTGACCAATCGCACGCACATCCACTGGAAAACGCCCACCGATTCAGCGGATGAATACCTCGTCGACGAACGCTCGGAAACCGAAATCCTGATTGATCAATTCTGTCGCCGGGCGCTGGGGGGGTTAAACCCTGTCGGTCGACTGAGTGAATTCGTCAGAGCGATCAACCTTGTTGAATCGTTTTCCAGTCTGGAGGATGCCGGAACGTAGAGCGTGAAATCAACCCCGTTACTCATCCTTAGTCCAACTTACTCCGTCCACAATCATTCTCCTTCCACATCGGTTTGCGGTGCGAAGCCGCGTCGAAGAGTGTTTTCGGTGACGTTGATTGGAATCAAAAAATGCTTCAGGTAGTCTGGACCGCCGGCCTTGCTGCCGATGCCGCTAAGCTTGAATCCACCGAATGGCTGACGCCCGACTAATGCTCCGGTAATGGGGCGGTTCAGGTACAAATTGCCCACGGAAAATTCCTGGCGAACGCGTTTCAAATTCGCGGGGCTGCGACTGTAGCAGCCTCCGGTCAAAGCGTAATCTGTACCATTGGCGATCGCGAGTGCCTCGGTCAAGTCTTTGGCTTTGAAGACAACCAGAACAGGGCCGAAGATTTCCTGTTGAGCAATCTTCGCGTCAGGCGGAACATCCACAAAAATGTGTGGCCCGATAAAATAGCCTTCTGCGGCGAGGTCTGGATCAACGTTTCCTAAGACGAGTCGACCTTCCGTTTCGCCGATTTCGATGAATTTCAGAATCCGAGTGGCAGCATCTTCGTCGATCACTGGACCGATATCAGTCGACGGATCTTCAGCAGGACCAACTTTCAGTGACTTCGCCGCTTCGATCAATCGAGCAAGAAACTCGTCGTAGGCGTCTTCCAGAACGATCGCACGTGAGCAGGCTGAGCATTTCTGGCCTGAATATCCGAATGCACTATGGATGACACCAACGACCGCTTCGTCGAGATCCGCGTCATTGTCGATGATGATGGCATTCTTACCACCCATTTCGGCAATGACATGCTTGACACCCAATTGCGAAATATGTGATGCCGAGGCCTGCTCGTTGATCGACAGGCCAACCTGACGTGAACCAGTGAAGGCAATGCAATCGACATTGGGGCTTCCGACAAGTTCCGGCCCAACTTCTTCACCGATCCCCGGTAAAAAGCTGACAACACCGTCGGGGATTCCAGATGCTTGAATCACTTCCAGGAACTTGGTTGCCACGACCGACGATTGTTCCGCCGGCTTCAGGACCACGGTGTTTCCTGTCACCAGTGCGGCTGCTGTCATGCCCGCCAGAATCGCCAGCGGGAAATTCCACGGTGCAATCACAACGACGACGCCACGTGCTCGATAGAAATAGCGATTCTCCTCACCCGGCAAGTCGACATGACGTGGATTGTCGAGTTCTCGCATCTGCTGGGCGTAATACATGCAAAAATCGATGGCCTCACAAACATCGCCATCCGCTTCGGCCCAGGGTTTACCGCATTCAAGAACTTGCCACGCAGCGAGTTCATAGCGACGCTGCCGCATCTCGTTCGCCATCAGTTCCAGATATTCGGCACGATATTGTACTTCCGTTCGTGACCAAGAGGCGAACGAACGACGAGCGGTGTCGATTGCCAGGACGGCATCGTCGGCTGATGCCGATGCGATGCGGCCGATAATCTGCTGTTTATGGGAAGGATTTCGCGAGATCATCATCGGACGCGCATGCATCGCCTTTCCACCAATGACGATCGGATATTCTTCTCCCAAGTCGTCTGAGGCGGCTTCGAGTGCGGCGGCCATTGCCTCGCGAACCTCTTTTCGAGAAAAGTCGGCAATCGCTTCGTTAACGAATTCCGGTTTTGGCGGCTGTTTTTTCGGTGGAGTCTTTTTGGCGACGTTGGCAGGTTTCATTAGCAAGTCCTCGATCTTCACGTTTTCGTCATAGCTGTGCCGCAGGAACGAATCGTTCGACGTATTTTCCAAAAGCCGTCGGACGAGATACGCCATCCCCGGCATGAGTTGTCCGAAGGGTGTATAGATCCGAACCCGGTGCCCCAACTCACTGAAAGCCCGAGCCTGTTCCTCGGCCATTCCATACAGCATCTGCAGTTCGAATGCACCTTCAGGAACATTCAGTTGTTTTGCACAGGCAACTGCGTGCGACAGACTTCGCAGATTGTGGCTGCCGAATGCCGGTCGTAAGACGGTATAATTCTCAAGAAGAATTCGTGTCAGCCGTTCGTAACTGTCGTCGGATTGCCACTTCTCCTGGAACACGGGTGTTGGCCAGTTGCGACTTTGAGAGATCACCGTCTCGTAATCCCAGTAGGCCCCTTTGACAAGTCGAATCCAAACCGGCGTCCCTCGCTCGCGAGACCATTTCAGCAACCCGACAAGATCACGTTCAGCGTCCGGTAGATAGGCCTGAATGACAATGCCGACATCGGACCAGTCGCGGAATTCCTCTTCCATTAACGTCTGTTTGAAAATCTCGATCGTCAGGTCTTTGAATGCGTACTGTTCCATATCGACATGCACATAGGCATGCCTTTCGCGAGCCTTTCTCAGCAGCGGTCGAAGTCGTAGTTTGACCGCCAGGGCCGTCCCTGCAGCATCCATCGGACTAAAATGACTTACCAGCGCCGAAAGCTTGACTGAGACATTGACGCGAGGAATCGCTCCTTCGTGATCGTAGTCTGTCTGAGCATTTTCCGGCCAGGCATTGACCACCGGAGCAAGACCTTCCAGCAAATCGAGATAAGCGTGCTGGTAGGTTTCAGCTTCCGATTCGCTGATCACCGCCTCGCCCAGCAGGTCCAGCGTAAACGCAAACCCTTGTTTTCGTAGAGCGGTGACAGATGCCAGAACTTCACTTACGTTCGAGCCCGCAATAAACCGACGGGCCATTCGAGCGGCATTGCTTCGTGCGTTATGCGCCAACGCTCGGGAAAGTACGGAATCAGGTGAAAGATGTTCGACTCCAAAGCGAACCATCTCGATCGCGAAGGGAAGATGCTCTTTCACCTCCAGAAAATATTCCTGCAGATGCCGCGTTACATCGCGATGCGTCCTCAGTCGGGGAAGCACATCGACAAACCGAAACATCTGAACCTTCAGCGATTCGTCGGCCATCGCGGCACCGAGAATGCGATCATCCCACCATCGC
>JBAXBD010000127.1:0-11594 GCA_037142165.1 Schlesneria sp.
ACCCGCGAGCGACTGGTCCTTCCATAATGTCTAATTGCTGAAGTCCCTCCGGGACAAAAACAAATACCAGCGTAAACTTTCCATAGAAAATCGGAAATCGCTTTGTGATCCACCGGGGTGCGTCTTCGCACCCCGGTGGATCACAAACAAACAAACCGCCTCCGGCGTTTGCCGAGTTTTCCGTAGCCGCGTACACTCTGGGATGAAGAAACTCTCTCAGGAAAAACTCGACTATGTCCGCATCGCCCTATGTGATCAATGTCACCCGTGCCACGTTTCAACAGGACGTTGTCCAGAAATCGATGGAGTTGCCAGTCGTCATCGACTTCTGGGCTCCCTGGTGTAATCCCTGCCTGAAACTGGCCCCCATTCTCGAAGCACTCGCGGTTGAGATGGCCGGCAAGTTCATCCTGGCCAAAGTCAATACCGACGAACAGCCGGAAATCGCCCAGGCATTTCGCGTCGAATCGCTTCCGACGGTATTCGCGCTCGTGGAAGGTCAGCCCGTCGATCAGTTCACGGGTCTGCTGACGGCTGAACAAGCGCGAGAATGGGTGATGCGGCTCCTTCCTTCACCCGCTCAGTTGCTGGCAAGGGAAGCGATGGAGCTGGCTGAAACCGATCCCAAAGCGGCAGAAAGCAAATTTCGTGAAGCGTTAGTTCTGGCACCGGATGAAGACTCGCTGAAAGTCTGTCTGGTCAGTGTCGTGCTGAAGCAGGGACGGCTCGACGAATGTGCTTCGATGATTGAGGAGTTAGAAAAGCGAGGTTTTCTCGAACCCGAGGCCGAGCGGCTGAAGTCCGAGCTCGACGTGCGGCGATCAGCGGCGGAAGTGGGTGGAGTCGATATTGCCCGCAAGGCTGCCGAGGCCGATCCGACAAATCTTCACCTGCAGATCCAGTTGGCCGATGCCTATGCCGCGTCACAACAGCACCGCAAGGCACTGGAACTTTGTCTGAAGGTGGTACAGGAGGATTTTGGTGATGCAAGAGCCGAAGCCAAGACGACAATGGTCAAAATCTTTGACATGCTTGGTCCTGCATCCGAGCTGACAGGCGAATACCGACGCAAGCTGGCAACGGCACTTTATTAAACCTGCTCCATCCTGCGGAATATTTCACTTTGTTCAATTCCATCGTCGAGACCGAGCCTCGGGTCATCGCCACGGGGTATCTCATTGCGCTGATGTTCGCGGGAAGCGCCTTCGTCTGGGGACAATTGTTTAAGCGAAAGTCCGTTGAAAAAACATTTTTGACATTTAACGAAGAACCGCGCGCTGAATGGAAATCCATTCCGGAACTATTGGTGGTCTTTTTCACCCTCTTCATGTTGTCCCTGAACATGATCCTGAGGTTTGTGAAGACATCTTCCGAAGCACAACCCTCTGTCTCGTTGAATGCGTTGGTCCAGAACATTCTCTTTAACGTGAGCTTAGGCCTCGTCCTGACGTTCGCCCTGGTTTCAACCGAGAGTCACTCGTCGGGGATCGGAATGAGAATTATCCATTTTCGCGAACAATTAAGAATCGGCGTCTACGGATTCTTCGCCGCCGTTCTGCCGATGACGATTTCGATGTTCGCAACATTACCATTTCGAGATGCTGAAAATCAGCACTCCCTGTTAAAAAAGCTCATGGAATCCCCCGATGTGACGACAGCCTCAATCATCGCCGTGACGGCAGTCATCGCGGCACCGCTGTTTGAGGAATTAATTTACCGGGTGATCCTTCAAGGCTGGCTGATAACGATTTGTCCTGCTTCCGTTGCAATCCCGTTGGTTGCCGTGTTGTTTGCCATTGCTCACGGCTGGCGTGACGGCCTGGCGCTGATGCCGCTGGCACTGATCCTGGGCTACGTCTTTCACCGACAGCACAGTTATCTGGCGGTGGTCGTGATTCATGCGTTATTCAATGCTACGATGCTGACGTTACAGTTGCTGAGTCCAACATCAACGTAATGAACTTTTTGCAGGGACGCGTTGTCCCTGTCTCTATTTTCCTTCCTGGAAATCGAATCCCACTGGTAAGGTGTCCGTGCAATCGATCTCAGTTTGAATCGCGTGCATTTGACACCAGGAATTGACGATGAATTTCCCTCCCGTAGAAGAACAACTCGCGATCATTCGTCGCGGCGTTGAGAAGATTGTTCCCGAAGAAGAACTGGCCGCAAAACTTGCCAAAAGCCGCGAGACCGGCAAACCCTTACGAATCAAGTACGGGATCGATCCGACGGGAATCGATGTCCATCTTGGTCATACTGTTCCACTGAGAAAAATGCGTCAGTTTCAGGAACTGGGTCATCAGGCAGTCATCATCATCGGGAACTACACCGCGCTGGTCGGTGATCCCAGTGGTCGCGATCAGGCCCGCTCGAAAAAACTGACCGAAGCGGATGTCGAAGCGAACGCGCGTGATTATCTGAATCAGGTTGGCAAGGTCATCGATATCTCGAAGGCCGAAGTTCATCGTAATGGCGATTGGTTCGCGAAAATGAGCTTCGCCGACATCCTGCAATTGTGCGGCAAGATCACCGTTGCCCAATTACTGACGCGAGACGATTTTGCCAAGCGATACGCTAACCAGTCCCCGATTTTCCTGCACGAATGCTTGTACCCGATGATGCAGGCGTGGGACTCGGTCATGATTAAATCGGATATTGAACTGGGTGGGACCGAGCAACTTTACAGCTTCATGCTGGCCCGCGACCTGCAACGAGACCAGAGCCTGCCTCAGCAGATCGGCGTCATGTCACCGATTCTCGTCGGAACCGACGGCGAACAGAAAATGGGAAAGAGCCTGGGGAACTACATCGGGATCTCGGAATCTCCATTTGACATGATGAAAAAATTCATGCAGATCCCCGATGCGACGATGGGAATCTATTTCAATCTGCTCACCAATGTTCCCCTGGATGAAGTGGCGACGATTCTGGCGGGACATCCAAAAGACGCCAAGATTCGACTCGCGAAACTGGTCATTGCTGGATACCACTCCGAACAACAGGCGGACGAAGCCGCCGACCGCTGGCAGCGGGAAGTCGGCGGCGGAGAATTGCCAACCGATATCCCGACCGTCACTCTGAATCTGGCCACGCTGGCAACCCAGCTTCCGCAATGTCAGGCCGATCTTGCCAATGGGCGTCTGGCGATTGCCCAGTTGATGAAGGTGGCTGGAGTGGTCGCATCGACAAGTGACGCCATGCGAATGATCTCGCAAGGGGGAGTTTCCTATTACGACGGAGATCAGCCAACCCCGATCACCGACACGAAGCTCGCTCTTGAGCTCAAAACCGGGATGCTGATCAAGGCAGGACGGAAGAAGATCGTGCGTCTGGAAATTGTTCAGGATTAGCAGAACGTGATGACAGCTTGAGTTCGAAGTTCATCACCTCGAACTCAAGCTGCCAGGTGGCTACAGAAGAACAATACGGCATGCTGCCATTGGTAGCGTTACCACACGCGACTCAATCGCGGACCTGTTTGACCAGTTTCTTGACCGACTGGGCGATTCGTTCTTCCACGTCGCCTGACCAGCGCAATGCCGGGCGACCGTATTCATAAAGGTTCGATCCCCCTTCGTAACCCCCTTCTTCCCAGACTCGACGTGAAGGAATGTACGAAATCATGTCGTCGACATAGCCGCAAACCCAGGTCCCCGGACCAAACTCTCCCTTGAAGCGAATGGCATAGTCCACAACGGTCTCGGCCCCCTGACCGATGACCAGCATTTCTTTTCCAAGACGCCATGCGTGGACCGGATAGGGATACGATGTCGAAAACACGTCTCCGGCGTCGAGCTGTTTTAAAAGCCGCACCGCCCATCGGGATTTGATCGCATTGCTGTCTGTTGCAAATACTTCAAGTTCTTCTCGAGTCACTGTTTTCAGATAGGGCAATTCGACCATTTCGAATGAAGTACGAAGACCGGCAGAAATGGGCGTCATCGGTTGAGCCAACGCTTCCTCGACCCCGACCGTCAGCATGTGTCCGTAACGCTGACACAGCTCCACGGTCCGGCGTGGTAAAGGGTTCTGATCGCCGCCGCACGTATTGACAAACATCGCCGTCGCGCCCGGGTGATTCTGTTCCAGTTCAAGTTGTGCAAAGCCGGGATAATCCCCGCACCAGGTGAGAAAACTGAGTGTCGTCGGATGACAGGCATAACCGAACAGGATCGCTTCCAGTTTTCCGTCGGGTCGAGTCACCTTCATTACCGGAACCGAATGATCCACGGGGCCAACAAAAGGGATTCCGCGTTCGATCATCGAGGGGACATCCGCCTCGCGGTTGTTACGCCGATTCACGGCGAATGTCGCTCGTCCTTCCCCGAGACTGAGGCTTGCCGGAGCAAGGTTCGCCAACGACTGGGCCACCAGTTCAACCGTCCGTGTGACCATCAGCGAGGTATATTCCTCGACCAGTTGCACTTGCTCGGCATCGACCGGGTAATAGTCAACCAGGTCGTTTCCGAGACGAGGTCCGCAGTGGTTGTGTGAGAACGTAAACATGATCTGGCTGCGGACAAGACCATGCTTAAGCTTAACCTGTTCGAATACCAGGTCGCTCATCTCTTTGGGAACACCCTGGAAGTCGCTGGTGATCAGGACAGCTCGATGTCCATTTTGATCCTCAAGAGCCAGGGCTTTCATCCATAAATCGTGCAGCTTGCCGTCCGGGGCGCGTCGGGTTCCGTAACCAGCCAGCCAGACGGGCTTATCGGGTGTAATCACAGCCTTCGCGACACCTGCCTTCCAGACGAAAGCCGATGGCTTCGTGGTGATCGCGCGATCTTCAGCGAGGCTGGTGCTGATGAAGACGTTCGTCGCCGCGAAAAAAAACGGACACAGGATGGCGGCGACCGTCGTTGCGAAGTCGCCATTTCTGTGTTCGTGTCCGACCATCTTCAAGATCACTTATTCTTCGTCATCATCGGATTCTGTATCGGCATCAGGCTTAACCGCTTTCTTACGACCGAGTCGTTTAATCGGACCAGGTTTTTCTTTTTCTGAAACCGTTGACCTGGTTTCAAAGATGCGGCGGATCGATTCGAGCAGCACTTCCATGGGAAATGGTTTGCGCAGGTAATCGGCGACCCCCAGCATTTCCGCGTAGGCCTTGTGCCGACCCCCTTCATTGGCCGTGATCATGATCACGGCAGGAGGAGCCGGCAGAGTTTTTAGGAACTCCAGCACGGGGAACCCGCCCATGCGAGGCATCATCATATCTGTGATGACCAGGTCGGGATTCAACGTTTCGATCTGTCGCTGGCCTTCGATGCCATTCGGAGCGAGAAAGACTCGATAACCATTTCCGGTCAGAACGCCATGCAACATCGACGCGATTTCGCGGTCGTCATCGATAATCAGGATTGTTTTGTCAGTCGATTCAGCGGCCATTAAACCAGCCTCGGCGTGAAGATTATTTTCATCGTTATGTCACCATCCATCGTAGAAGGCCATTGCAAAGGAGACAAGCGGATCAACTTTGATATGACGAGATCAAATTGGTTTTGCGCCCGCACGCCGGTTTTTAACGTTCTGCGCGGGTCTCCGGACACCTCTTCAATCGTTGTAATCGGGATATCTTTCAAATTGATAAGCTTTACTCTTGAGGTCATGCGAAATTGAAAAGGAGACCTGCGATCGGTCCCTCCGCGTAACGAGGCTGTCATTTGTTATAGTGTTGGCTTTAGCCCGCACAAGATTTTGTGTCGCACGGGCTGAAGCCCATGCTACGGATTGTGGTTCACCATTCTCAACTTACAAAAATTGACAACCTCGTAACGTGGGCCGGATCAATACTCAATAATCAGACGCTTGGAGCACCCTTTCCCCGTATTCCACACCGTTTGGAGTCAGAAGTTTGACGTACACATGCGGGTCGATGTTTTCGCTGAGGAAACGCACGGCACCATCGCATAACATCACGTTCACCCCCCCTTTGTGGTTCGAACTGGGTCGAGGTTGAGTTCCCGTCTTGGCTTTCAGTCCCGCATTGATCCTCCAGTCTTGAGGAGCGGACGAAGTCAATGCTCCGCCGGAAAACTGGGTATTGAGCGGTCGTTGAACCGATTCGAAAAAGGTTTCGGCACCGAAAAGAACTTGGTTATTGCTGTCATTAATCGGTAAACCGAATCCAATTTTTGCGGTATCCGTTTCGTACCAGGGCCCTGCCTGAAGGTTTTCGGTCAGCATCAACGTCGTCGAAGTTCCGTCTGCCGTCGCAATGTCGTCGAGACTCGATTTGAACGAAGGATGGGCTCGCCAAAAAACACCTGTGGCCGCGCTGATCTCGATGTCTTTCGGCTCGTTACTGACGTTATTGCCATCCCAGCTTAACTTCCCAATCTGGTGCAGACCTTTCGGATCACCGTGATAAAGACTTCGAGACATAAAGCCGGCGTTGGCGACGTAACTTAAACCACCCGGCGTTCGATCCGAGTCCGCGTCATCCGGACACGCGAAGTCTGGCAACCAGATCCGTTCCGTGTCGGCGATTTCCATACGGACGTCATTGTCCTCGCCGGAGACAACGACGGCGTTTTTTCTGATATTCTTGAGTACAGCGGTCGCGTCGAGTGCCGGTAGTATTTGCATCTGCCAACTCATCGGAATCGTTCCCGTTTGGCCCGCCTCATTCGTGATTTCGACGTCTGAACTGAGCGAAGGAAGATCGCCGTGATGATTTGAGGCGAAAGCGATCGTTGCGAGTCCGACTTGTCTCATGTTGTTCATGCACCTCATGAGTTTCGCCGGTCCGCGCTTCGTCTGAAGCACTCCCGGGCCGAGGACGGCGCACAGTAAAGCGCAAATGACGATGAGTACAATAAGATCAAGACGACCGACTCCTCGTCGACTTTGCGATCGCGTTGGACGAATGAGTTTCATATTCAACCCTTCCGCTTTGAGTAAGCCCGCGACTCAGGACAATTTAACTCGCGAATCATGCTAACATGTCCTCCGGTAATTCCAGCACAATATTTTTCAATGATTGAAATTCATTGATCGAAGGAATAACGATGCTCGATCGAATTTTGGAACCGGAAGTCATGGATACCGCCGAAGAGGCGGTTGACTATGACCGGATGGATCACAGCCATGTCAACCGATTATTCGTCGACGATTTTTTGGTGGCTTTGACAGGTGCGAATGGTTTAAACCACCAACCATGTTGCACCTTCGATGCAGGGACTGGAACCGCTCTCATCCCCATCGAACTGATGCAACGAAAATTTCACGGAACGGTCGTCGCCAGTGATCTTGCCCGGGCGATGCTGGTCGTGGCTCGACACAACGTCCAATCTGCAGGCTTTCAAGATGCGATCGAGCTGGTCTTACGCGACTGTAAACAGTTGCCTGAGCCCGATGCGACCTACCACGCCGTGATGTCGAACAGCATTGTGCATCACATCCCCGAACCGCGATTAGTGCTTCGCGAACTTTGGCGAGTCCTGAAACCGGGCGGCCTTCTTTTCGTTCGTGACTTGATGCGACCTGACAATCTCGATTCACTCAACCATCTCGTCAAAACTTATGCCGATGACGCCAACGATCACCAACAAAAAATGTTCCGCGAATCGCTGCATGCAGCCCTGACGGTTTCAGAAGTTCGTGAGATTCTGGTCGAACTCGGAATTTCGCCGGATGCCGTCAAGGCAACCAGTGATCGACACTGGACGATCAGTGCTCGCAAGTAGTGGCCGCCTATTCCTCACCAAACCTTAGTTCAACATCGACGATTTCGTATGCGGTCATGTCGACGACAACGGCGTCACCTTCGATCAGTAGCTCCGAAATCGTTTCGCCCCGAAAGTCCCGTTTGCGAGCAAACGTCGGCTGACGGAAACAACGTAATTTGGTTTGCTTGGCCCGACCTTCTGTTTCAATCAGTCGAACAGCAAAGCCTGGATCATGTGGCACTGTGAAATGCTCAGATTCCTCCAGGGGTGAAGGGATGGCTTTTGTATTCTGAGTCTCAAGGATTCGTGTCACCTGAACTTGCCGGGAATCGACGTGAAAGAACCATCCCGTTACTTCCCCTTTTGTTGGCCGTTGTTCGGTTCGTATGACTGGTGCGGGAGTCGTCGCATTCCACGCCGCTTCCAATGGATAGGGAGCATCCACGGCGATCGTAAATCGGAATCGTCGCTCAGGTTCACCCGCCACGACTAACAATGAATCGACCATCCGCTCGCCGGTCTTTCGATGGAATGGCAAACCGTGCGGCACAATCGTCAGGCGTTCTTCCTCGGACGCGATCTCGATGTAATCAGATGTCTCGAACCGTTCACCGCCGAAGGTTTGTGCCGAATGATAAATACTGCGAGTCACCGCCGCCGAGCTGTCGTTCCAGGCAAACCGCGACGCGAAGTAGTTGTTCCAGGGATCTCCCTCCAGTTGTTTAACATCACTCAGTTCGATCTCAATTTCCAGAATCGAAGTGGCGCGCCAGACGCGAACGGTCTGACGAAACGAGGCCAGCTTCTCAGATTTGACCTGATCAATAATATCGCCGAACGTAACAACCTCACCGCAGGCAGTTCCGCTGCGGATGACCTCGTGGCCGCGACACTGCATCTCGGCATACTGTGATTTGATTGTTTGGCCCGGTTCGTCTCCGACAGGTATCGTTCGTTCGCGAGGAAAACGAAACGACAACTGTTGGCTTAACCGCTTTGTCCGCTGATTATGAAACCGAATGTGAGCGATCCCGCCCGTTCGTTCGTTGATCGCAACCTCGAAAAGATCGTTCCGCAGCAACCAACCCTCAGCCAGCGGTTGCTTCGGGGTCGCCGGCAAACCACCTGTCTCGTTCGCTGGAATCCACGCAAATCCGCTTCCGGGAATTTCGACGACACTCGCTGTCCGATCGGGATGAGCGCCGTCAAACTCAACAGCTTTCACCGCGCTTGATAACGCAGGTGGTGATTTCAGGCCGGGGAGCGGGACGATGACACGTCGCGTAAACGACAACGGATTGAAAATTAAAAGATTTTGCCCGTTATCTGACGAACTCGTGAAGATGTGGCACAGTTTCTGAGCCCCGGTGCGCTCGAATTCCTCGAGAGAAGCCAGCAGTTCAGCCGGGATTGCGTCCTGGTCGCGCGCAATTCCTTCCACTTGCGTCTCGATCGCATGGCTTGAAGTCAACTGAATTGGTTTGGAATGGATGGCGTTGACCGTTGCGTGACACCAGCTTGCCGCATCCAGTCGACGACGCAGGTTCGCATGATCGGTGTATCGTCCGATCGGACGCTTTTCACGCCGTGCCACATGCTGGATCAAGCAGGGCGAAAAGTATTCATTCGGCTTGTAGACACTCAGTTGGCCCGGAAGTTCCGTCTGCTCGAAGAAGCGATCCAGGGTGACGAATCGGCCCAGGCAGGGGGAGTACTTTTGAGACCGGCGCAGGTCCCCAAACCAGGGGGCTTCGATTTCCGGCCAGCGAGCCAGGATCAATCCGGCCACCTGATCATGATCCATCGATTCCGCCATTCGAGCCGGAAACCGCAGATAACTCGATGCTCCTTCCGCTGCGAGCGGAATTCGACTGAGAGCATCAATCAATGTTCCATCGACACCACGCCAACGAAGTTTTGTGTATTCCGCATCGGGATAGATTCCGTCATCCAGGACAACATGTAACGCCGCCAGGAAGCCAAACTTCACCAGGATCTGCGGCAAGAGAGGTGTCAGACCGAATTTGCGCCGTCCCCAGACGATCGGTGATTTCCCCAGCAGTTGCTGCCATTGCTTGCGACCCTGTTCAAAGTGATACAACACACTTTCCAGGGGAAGCAACGGGATTGATGTTTCACGGTCTTCACCCCCGACAACACTGATACGGGCCGCTTGCCAGGCTTCGGTGAGTGCCGCAGTCAGGCCCGGTGTCTTCTCGCAGATCGCCGTCAGATCTTCGGTCGAAACCAGCAGGCTCCAGGGAACGTTCTGTTGCGACTCGGCAAGCAAATGCTCATGGCCAACATCGGGGACAGCCAGACAAAGGTCCAGCAGGTAGCAGTCGACCGGATAAAACCGTTCGCGCGCTTCGAGCAGCATCTCGAAGCAGGCACCCAGATGAGTCACCGCCGTTTCGCGGTCATCAACAAGTGCCGCTTTCGCCCCGGCCTGTGCTCGTTGAAAGAATCGCGAATCGTCGATGTTGCCAAACTGACGCATCTTGCGTGTCAGCAATTCAATGAGCAGCCAGCAAGTTCCGAGCGCCAGAAAATCGGCCACCAAATCGGGGTCTGCCGTTAAATGGTCTTCAGTCTCTTCGACAACGTTCTCTGCATTTTCCGAAATCACATCCGACGAGACGACTGGTTCTGCATGACGGACCGGATCGCCCATCCCATCGCCAAATTCGGTTGTTTCCGATGAATGATCATGCTCGGTCGCCGGGATATCCAACGAGACATCGAGTGCCTTCATCGCCGCAGCGATCATCTCTGCACGATCCGACAGGCCAGAAACCACTGTCGCCCCGGCCCGCCTGGCATCCTCGGCCCAGCTATGAGGCAACCAGCCATCAGAAACCGTCGGGATGATCACCAACTGGCCTCGTCGAGGAAGCGGCGGATCGTCCGCCCTTCTCCACCGTGGCAGTTCGACCGACCAGGCCAGAAGTGCGGGGTGATAAGCAACAGCAAACGCGTTCAACAAACTGGCAGCAAAATCATCCGTTTGTTCCGTCGGAAAATCTTCCAGGCTGTGACAGGGAATCAGGATTTGAATGTCAGGAGCAATCATCTACGTTTACTTGGCTCGTATGAGGCTGAATGATTCAGGCAGACACGAGATGATATCGGCATCGATTCGGTTCAGGTAGCAACGTCCTTCTTCGTACGAGCCAGACAATCGAGAACTCGGCGGTTGAACAAATCGTTCTCTTCTCGTATCCGTTGATGCTTGCGCCGAACCTGCTCTTCAGTTCCTAAATTCAGATACGGCCAACCTTCTTCAATCAAGTCAAACGTCAAACGCAACCGCTCCGCAGGTGTCATCCGACGATATTCGGCGAGTTTCTCTTCGCTTTGCATGATGAAAAATTCTAGCCGAGAATTTCATGCACAACACGGCCGGCGACATCCGTCAATCGGAAGTCCCGCCCGGCATTGCGATAGGTCAGACGTTCATGATCCAGTCCCAACTGATGCAGGATCGTGGCATGAAGATCGTGCATGTGGACCTTATTGTGAATCGCCTGGCTGCCGAACTCGTCTGTTTCGCCATAAGAAAAGCCAGGTCGAACTCCTCCACCTGCCAGCCAGACGGTGAACCCGCCCGGGTTATGATCGCGTCCGGTCCCCGCCTTTTCGGAATAGGGTGTCCGTCCAAACTCGCCACCCCACCAGACGATCGTGTCTTCGAGCAGCTCACGCCGCTTGAGATCTGCCAGTAACCCCGCCACCGGTCGATCGGTCGCACGAGCATGATCCGCATGCTTTGGAAGATTGGAATGCTGGTCCCAGGCGGGATTGGCACTATTATCGCCATACGTCACCTGAACGTAGCGAACCCCCGCCTCGCTTAACCGCCGGGCCATCAGACATTGTTTGCCGAAGTCATCCGTGGGCTTCTCGCCGATCCCATAC
>JBAXBD010000128.1:0-11592 GCA_037142165.1 Schlesneria sp.
AAGTCGGCCGCAGCCAACGCCCGAATTGTTTCCGCCTGCTGGACGCCTCCCTCGATTTTTACAGCACCCGCTCCCGTTTCTTTGAGTATCCGGCCAGCGTTCTCGACCGCCTGAGCCGGGCTGACCTGATAAGACATGAACGGCATATCGACAATTACCAGTGCCCTGCTGACAGCCCTGGCAACAATTTCGCCATGATAAATCATCTGGTCGAGCGTGACAGGCATCGTCGTCGATTTACCCTGGACCACCATTCCCAATGAATCACCAACCAGAATGGCATCGACACCCGCCTGGTCAAATAGACTGGCGAAGACGAAGTCATACGCGGTCAATACCGTCAGCTTTTGCTCGCGGCCTTTGCACGCGGCAAACTTTGGCACCGACATGGGACTTACGGTGGGGGAATTTTTTTTCAGATCGGACATGCGAGCTGCATCCAGTCAGCGAATACAAGGTTTGTTGATTTTCAACAGCAATAGCAACAACAGACGTCGCGGCCCCCAGTCTATCCGCTAGCACCAATTTCTCGAAGTGCTCACGTGTTCGACCCGGCGGCGGCCCATAAGTACCATTCGTCCCACTAAATGAGATTTTCGATTGAACACGCGATTGAAACACTAATCGGCCCTGGATCTCGGACCCGTCTGCGTGGCGAGAGACGCCGGATTGCGATATACTGGTGGATTATCAATCGGCGGGCAATAAGATGCCCGCCTTTCGAATATACCACTCATAGTTCAAAGAAATTCATCGGTTGCGTGTCAATCTGGTGTGGAAATCACATTTGACACTCGCCGAAATCACGCAGCCGATTAACTTTTCGTTCAGATCAAGGAACCGCGTACGATGGCAGTATTTCTGGGGATCGACATTGGTACGAGTGGCACAAAAACACTGGCAATGCGAGAAGATGGTACGATATTAGCCAGTGCCACCGCTGAATACGAACTCTCATCCCCCAAGCCAGGTTGGTCCGAACAGAATCCCGAGGATTGGTGGGAAGCCACTCAGACGACTGTCAAAAAAGTCCTCAAGGCTGGCAAAATCAAGCCGGATGACATCGCGGGTATTGGCCTTAGCGGCCAGATGCACGGTAGTGTTTTTCTCGACAAACAAAATGCTGTGATTCGTCCGGCGATTCTCTGGAATGACCAGAGGACCGCTCAGGAATGTGCTGACATCGAGCACAAGGTGGGTGGTCGCGCCAAGCTGATCGAAATGGTCGCTAACCCTGCATTAACCGGTTTCACGGCGCCGAAAATCGTCTGGCTCAAAAACCATGAGCCAAAAAATTATGCGAAGATCGCTCATATCCTGCTGCCGAAAGATTACATTCGATTTCGGTTAACGGAGGAGTTCGCCACCGACGTCAGCGACGCCTCGGGAACACTGCTTCTCGATGTTCGCGCACGACAATGGTGTAAGCCGCTGATCGACCGACTCGATATCAAAATGTCGGCGTTGCCAAAAGTATACGAATCCGAAGACGTCACCGGGACATTGACCGAAGAGGCTGCGAAACTGCTGGGTTTGAAAAAAGGGGTTCCAGTTGTTGGGGGCGCTGGCGATCAAGCGGCAGGTGCCGTAGGAAACGGAATCGTCAAACGAGGCATCATCTCGGCAACGATGGGAACGAGCGGGGTTGTGTTTGCTCATAGCGACGATGTTCAAATCGATCCCGCCGGACGCGTCCATACGTTCTGTCACGCCGTTCGTGGCAAGTGGCACGTCATGGGGGTTGTTCTTTCCGCCGGTGGCAGCTTGCAATGGTATCGTAATCAGCTTGCTCACGCAGAAATGACTGATGGAAAGCGGTTGAAAACAGACCCCTATAATTTGATTACCGAACAGGCTGCAGAAGCACCTCCAGGATGTGAAGGGTTGTTCTTTCTGCCGTATCTGACTGGCGAACGAACTCCGCATGCTGATCCGAACGCACGAGCCTGCTGGATCGGACTCAGCCTGCGTCACGGGCGTTCGCACATGATCCGATCAATCATGGAAGGTGCCACGTATGCGATGCGTGATTCACTGGAAGTCATCAATTCCATGAACATTCCGATCCGTGAAATTCGCCTTTCCGGTGGTGGCGCCCGCAGCGATTTCTGGCGACAGATGCAAGCCGATGTCTATGGTCGTCGCGTCAGCTTGATTAATACCGAAGAAGGCCCTGCCTACGGTGCTGCATTGCTTGCCGCATCCGGCACAGGTAAATACAAATCGGTCGTTGAAGCCTGTACCGCTGCTGTTAAAGTGGTTGCGAGCACCGATCCTCAGGCGGAAGCCAAGCGGATTTATACAAAGTCCTATCCAATGTTTGGCAAACTCTATAAAGCCTTGAAAAATGAGTTTGTTGATATCGCCAAGATTGTTTCTGAGTCCTGATGACCATGCCCGAGACTCCTGAGAATCAGACATCAGGGATGGCGCCGGAACCGGGAACTCCCCCCGATCACAAGGATCTGGGGCCTGTTTTTCAGGAGCTTTGCGAAACCATTGCAAAGCTGAGATCCCCGTCGGGTTGTCCCTGGGACCGCGAACAGACGCTCGAGTCCATCAAGCCTTATACGCTTGAAGAGACCTATGAACTGCTCGACGCGATCGATTCGGGGGACGATCAAGCGATTGTCGAGGAATTAGGTGACGTCCTGCTGCAGGTTCTGCTCGACAGCCAGATCGCAGCGGACGAGGGGCGCTTCAATCTGATAGATGTGGTCAATGGCCTGAATCGCAAGATGATTCGAAGACATCCGCATGTCTTCGGTGATTCCGCAGTGAGCTCCACCAGCGATGTCAGTCGGAATTGGGACCGAATTAAGCAGGAAGAAAAGAGCCGGGAATCGATCTTCGACGGGCTGCCAGTTGCTCTCCCTGCCCTCGCCAGGGCCGCACGACTTTCGAAAAAGGCAGCGCGCGTCGGTTATGATTTTCCCTCTCGGGCCATGTTGTTTGATAAACTGAGGGAAGAGATTGGCGAACTCGCTCAGGAGCTTTTCCCGAATGGCGAGATTCCCCACGTTGCCGCGTCTGTCAACGCCGCCGTCGAACCCGATCCTGAGCCATTCGACGGCGAACGCCAGAGTCGAATCGAATCGGAACTCGGTGATGTCCTGTTTGTTCTCGCCAATATCGCCCGCCGATGGCATATCAATCCGGAAGAAGCGTTACGCGCTAGTAACGCGAAGTTTCAGCGGCGCGTGGAATACATCGAAAACCGGCTGAAAGAACTCGGTCGAGACATTCGCTCCGCCACACTCGTCGAGATGGAAGAGTTCTACCAGGAAGGGAAGAAGCGCGAACGAGAAGCGAAAGATCCATCGTTTAACCCGTAGCAGGCCGACCGTCGTCCAGCCGATCTCTTCGAGCGTTGCACGAGTTCACTTTTCGCAATGATCCAAAGAGAAATGGCACCGCTGCTGACGGCAATTCTGCCGATTCGTTCCCGCTTCTCTTCGAGGCGCGATTAAACGATGTGTCGCGTCCCACTCGAAAAAAGCATTGGCATTAATTCACAGCCACGATCGAGACAGACATCGCTCTTCGCAGCCGTGATCTCGTCGTAAGTTGTCGCCGCGGTTGCATTCAAACCGGTCCCGCACATGGCAAAAGGAACGTATCCATGACTGTGGGTCTTCGTCCGCAAAAACGTCGGATGATCGGGACAGATCAACAAGCGGTACTCTCCCTGAGACCGAAGATACTCGTGCAACGGACCGACGATATGCCGATCGATCTGCTCAAGGGCTTTGACTTTCTCGTCCGCTTTTCCTTCGTGAGACGCTTCGTCCGTTGCTTCGACATGCACCACGATGAAATCGGTGACATCATCTTTTAATGCTTGAATTACAGCACGTCCCTTGGCGGCATAATCCGTATCCAGATAGCCCGTGGCCCCTTCTACTTCGATGACAGTCCAACCAAGCAGCCGCCCCAGGCCGCGCAACAGATCGACCGCCGTAATCACTGCTCCTCGCTGGCCGAATCGTTCGATAAAAGGAGCGAGATCAGGTCGCTGCCCTTGTCCCCACAGCCACGTCTGCGTGGCGGTATGAGTTCCGGTCGCGGCGCGTGCCACATTTTCGGAACACGCGGCAATCAAAGGTTTGCTTTGCTCCATCAACGCTCGAAGAACGTCTCCGCCAGGGCCGCTGGGAAGATACGGATCAACAAGCTGTTCTGTAATGTCATGTGGGGGTGTTGTTACGGTTGCTCCACTAAACGGAGCAGGCGTATTTCGGGCCCGGTAAACGACCAGATTTCGATAGCTGACACCAGGATAGAACTTCCAATGCTCGTCGCCGCACTTATCACGTTGCAAGGCTTCGATCAAGGTACGAGCCAGGTCACTGGGAATCTGTTCGGCGGTAAAGCTGACCATTCGACCATCTTCAACGGTCACAAAATTGCAGCGGATACACCAGTCGAGCGGCCCGAGTTCAATACCCTGCGCCGCCGCCTCCAGCGGGGCACGTCCCGTGTGAAACTGAAGCGGGTCGTATCCGAAGAGACTCATCGTCCCCACGTCGCTGCCCGACGGCATTGAGTCAGGAACGTGATTGGCTCGTCCAACAAACCCTCGGCGTGCAACGTCGTCCATGTTGGGGATAACCGCAGCCTGTAGCGGGGTTTTTCCACCCAGTGATGGTTGTGGTTCATCAGCAGCGCCGTCGGGGATGACCAATGCAAACTTCATGAGTTCTCTTTCAGACTTCAAATACGACCTTGTCTGCCGGGAAGACAGGGCCTTCGACGCAGACGCGACGGTAGTCCCATGTACCATCGTCCTGCCGAATTCTCGTTACACAACTGAAACAGGCACCGAATCCACAAGCCATCGGGCTTTCTAAAGAAACCCAGGTCGGAATCTTCGCCGCTTCAGTCAATTTTGCAACCGCATGCATCATCGGCTCAGGCCCGCAGCAATACACCACTGAGGGAGGTTCGGATTCGCCGAGCAGCGGCTTTAACAGATCGGTAACGTAACCGTGGTGACCTGCCGAACCGTCATCCGTCGCAATCTGCAAATCAATCCCTTCCTGATGAAATGCATCGATTCCGGCAATATATTCCCGGCTGCGTACACCGTAACACATTGTTATTCGCGATGGTGTTTGCGTGACTTCGCGTAATGGGTTTCCATAGATTTTTCGACGCAGCGCTTCGCGGATAACTGCCAGGAATGGTGTCTGGCCAATTCCCCCCGCAGCGATGACCAGATGCCCTGAAGGAGGCAACGGAAATCCATTTCCGAGTGGACCCCAAAGTTCGACGCGATCACCAACGGTTAAAGACTCAAGCAGCGAAGTCATCTTCCCGACGACGACGTAGCCGAACTCGATTCCTTCCGGTTCACCTGCCGCGTTCTCGTAGACGTCATAGAGCGCGAATGGACGGCCTAGAAGCGGATCGCTCCGTTCAGGGACTCGAACCATGACAAATTGACCAGGCACAATCTGCTGAGCAACTTTTGGGCAGCGCAAACGCATTCGCCAGGTGTCGCGTGCCATCTGCTCGTGTTCGACGACTGTCGCAAAACGTTGAAGAGCCGTCGGCACAAGTCCGGGTAGCTCAGACGAACAATCAGCCATGGCACTCATCTGTAAACTGTCCAATTCGAACGAAGGTACCCCAGAGTATTACCACACGGGGACTTGTTTTTGGAACGCCTTTTTAACGCCGGGGTTTCTTCCCTTTGGAACTTCCGCGATTGGCCGAGGGTATTCTTTGCGAAGGTTTGTGGCGAGGTTTTCCAACTCCCTTCAATCGTCGTCGATTCGGATTCACAACTTCGTGACGTTTCCACGACGGACGACCTGATGGATCGCTCGACGCATATTGCTTGAGGACCCGCACTTCGGACGGTGATAGTGGTCGATATGCCGCCGGTTCAAGCTCACCCAGCTTCATTGGCCCGAATGCGGTTCTTCGCAGCTTTAAAACCTTGTGTCCAACGCGAGCGAACATTCGCCGAACTTCGCGGTTCTGACCCTCCGTTAAAATCACCTCGACAAGCGTGCTTTTTCCGCTGGTTTTCACTCGTCGAACGTCCCGCATGCGGAACTTTCCTTCGGTGAAATGCAGACCCTGCCTCAGCATCTTAAATGTTTCATCGGTTGGCGTCCCCGCGATGATACAGCGGTACACCCTTTCGACCTGAAACTTGGGATGTGCCAGTGAATGGGCCAGTTCGCCGTCGTTCGTGACGATCAGCAAACCTTCAGAGTTTTCGTCTAACCGACCAACAGAAAAAAGTCGACCGTGCCAGGGAGGCAGCAAGTCAATCACCCGTGGTCGGCCCTGAGGATCAGCATTCGAGCAGACGACACCGACCGGTTTATTCACCAGAAAATACTGCTTTTTCTGGAATTTAATCCGTTCGCCGTCGACACAGACCTTTTGAGCCTGCGAATCGACCTTGATCCCCAATTCCGTGACGGTTTCACCATCAACCGTAACGCGACCGTCCCGGATGTATTCCTCACAGTTCCGTCGCGAAGCGATACCGGCAGATGCCAGCACTTTTTGCAGTCGTTCGAAGGACGAATCATCGTCAGGATGATCGCTGTCACCAGCATCAGAATCGGGATTGAGGGGAACACGAGGCATGGATCAGATTTCACATCAAAAACTTCGGTCTTCTTATTCCGGATAGCTTATCGTGATTCGACGATCCAAGAAAGGATGGTCAGGGAAGTATCAGCAGCAGGTCAATTTCAAAGAGATTTGCATCGGCGTGAGCTGCACTTGTGAAAGCTTCCGTTTACACTCCGAGAAGTGAAGAGACTTTGCCACAGATGAACAATCAGGCGCGGAAATAAATGCAAAAGAGTTTTGATCACGAATCTGACGAATTTCACGAATAAGAATCAGAAAAAAAGAATATGGGGACTTACGCCGACCGGCTCGCCTCGACTGATTTTATTCGTGTTTTCGGTGGTTCAGACTCTTCCCGTGATCGGGTTGCGGGCGAACCCTCCCCCGGTGTATCCGTGGCTAAAACCTCTTGAATTGAAACTGAATTGAGGAATCCTCGTCATGGTCGATACAGCATTACTTGTTAACAACCCACTTCTGGCCTCCAGCGGCTTACCAGACTTTGCCGCCATTCGGCCGGAACACATCGTTCCCGCCGTGAAACATATTGTTGAAGATGCGACTCAAAAACTGGGCGAAATCGAAAAGGAACTCACACCAACCTGGGATGGTTCTCTCGGTAAACTCGAACGACTTGATCCTCCGTTTGAATACGGTTGGAAGCCGGTGGGGCACTTATTCGGCGTCTTAAACTCAGACGAATTGCGAACAGCGTACGAGACGGTCTTGCCTGAAGTCGTTCAGTTCGGGTTGCGAGCAAGCCAGAGCGAGCCGATTTATCAGTGCCTGAAGCAATTGCGCGACAGCAGCGAATGGTCAAAGCTCAGTGAGGCTCAACAGCGAATTATTGCTGACCGAATCAAAGGGGCCGAGCTATCCGGGATTGCCCTGAAAGTAGCTGAACGCGAACGATTCAATGCGATCGAGCAGGAACTTTCTCAATTATCGACCGAGTTTTCCAATCACGTTCTCGACGCCACAAAAACCTTTTCGCTCGAGATCACAGATTCCGCCGATGCGGCAGGCTGGCCGAGCACACTTCGAAACCTGGCCGCTCAGTCATGGAATTCGGCTCACAAGGACGCCGCAACCGCTGCAACGCCTGCCGACGGTCCGTGGAGGATCACTCTCGAACCACCGCTGTTCACTCCTTTTATGGAACATTGCCGTAACCGAACGCTGCGAGAACAGCTCTACCGAGCGTTTGTCACCCGCGCTTCAGTCGGTGAATTGAATAACGACCCGCTGATTACCCGTTTTCTATCTCTGCGACGGGAAAAAGCCCATCTGCTCGGTTATCAGAATTTTGCCGAAGTGAGTCTCGCACGAAAGATGGCGCCAAGTGTTGCGGCGATTCGGCAGATGTTTACCGATTTGCGGACGGCAGCCTGGGACGCCGCTGTGCAAGATGTCGAAGACATCAAGGCCCTGAAGGCATCCCGCGGTGACTCGAATCCACTTCAGGTCTGGGATGTTGCGTTCTGGGCCGAACGACTGCGTGAAGAACGATATGCCTACACCGACGATGAACTGCGACCTTATTTCCCGTTTGAAAAAGTTCTGGACGGACTGTTTCAGCTCCTCGGTCGGTTGTTCGACGTCACAATCCATCAGCAGACCGATGTCAGCGTCTGGAATCCTGATGTCCGTTTTTATCGCGTCCATGATGCGTCAGGGACGCACATCGCATCGTTCTTCCTCGACCCCTTTTCCCGCCCCGAGAATAAACGAGGGGGAGCGTGGATGGACGATTGCCTGGGGCGAAGAAAGATGGATGGAAAACTCCAACTTCCCGTGGCACACCTTGTCTGCAATCAGACGCCACCTCATGGCGATACTCCCAGCCTGATGTCGTTTCGTGAGGTCGAAACGTTATTCCATGAAACGGGGCATGGATTACAACACATGTTAACCAAGGTCGACTTCGCTGATTGTGCGGGGATCAACGGCGTGGAGTGGGATGCGGTCGAATTACCCAGCCAGTTCATGGAAAACTGGTGTTATCACCGACCGACGCTGCTGAGTCTGACCGGCCATTACAAGACGGGCGAACCATTGCCGGAAGCGTTGTTCGAAAAAGTTCGGGCGGCAAAGAACTTCCGAGCCGGTTCGATGATGCTGCGGCAACTGCTGTTCGGCATGACCGACATCACACTGCATGCCGATTTTGATCCCAGCGGGACCGAGTCCGTCCATGAACTCAATCGCCGACTCAGTCAGCAGACCAGCGTGCTGCCGCTGTTGCCCGAGGATCGGACTCTCTGCTCGTTCCAGCATATTTTCAGCGGAGGCTACGCGGCAGGTTATTACAGTTACAAATGGGCCGAAATCCTGAGTGCCGATGCGTTCGCCGCCTTTGAAGAGGTCGGACTCGATAACGCCGAAGCGATCCAGTTAACTGGCCAGCGATTTCGCGACACGGTTCTGGCGCTCGGTGGAAGCCGTCATCCAATGCAAGTGTTTCAAGCGTTCCGAGGCCGTGAACCACAAGTCGCTGCGTTGCTGCGACATTCAGGATTAGGAGCAAAATAACGTGGGGAGAAATGTTGCCAGCGGTTTGAAGCCATTCAGTCAAAAGGTTGACAAAGTATGAAGGCGATCGAATTTACGAGCTAAGTTCTTTCTTCAAGCGTTGCAGTTCTGCTTCAACGTCGTGGTCTGTGTGTTTCGTGATCGTTTGTCGATTCAAAAGATAGTCTGGAACATTTGATGGGGCTTCTGTTGCAGGTACTCCTAGCGATTCTCGCCTGCGCAATGCTTCGGAAAGTCGAGCTTCCAGTGCTCCCTTCATCGTAGAAAGGTGTTCTCGATACTTGACCGCAGCGTCATGTTGCTGAGCCAGTCCGGCAATCAAGTCTTCGACTTCGCGTTTACGCAGCAAACTTTGACGTGCATCAGCTTCGGCACCCGTTTGCAACTGTTCCTTGACCTTCGCCATCCAAACATCAATTTGACTTCGATGCGAATCGATCTCTTGTCGCAGGTGGTCTTCGGAGTTACGTGCCGTATTAACACTTCGCTGCGCTCCAGCCAGACCTTCCTGCATTTCCTGAATGATCTCTAAAATTGCAGCATGCGGGTCCTCAGCTTGCGCCAGTAGTTGCGTCAGGTTGCAGGTCACGATGTCTGTCAGCCGACTAAAGTAACTCATTTTGTCGTTCCATTTTCTTGAGTCCATTCCCGCATAGTGATTACGTTTTGTGCGATAGTCAGTCGCGAATTTTTTTCATTGGGAGTATCGCCCTCTCAATTGGCTGTTTCCAATACTCGCGCCGTGATCATCCTGGTATTAACGCAATTCATTAAACAATGGATCATTCTCACGGGCAACAATTCACGTTTACTTTGGGAAAAAATCGAATCGGTCTGTTACAAGAAATTATGAATCATTGTCACGAGACTCCGATTTTTCCGCTTGATCGGGCGAAAGAATTCCCCTTTCGCCCAAAAGTTCCCTAAGTTTTTCCCTGGCCAGCCTTAATCGACTTTTGGTTGTTGGGAGGTTGGCCTCCATCGCATCGGCGACTTCAGGCAGACTCAGCCCGGAATAGTGGTGCAACATGAACGTATGTCGCTGCTCTTCCGGTATTTTCTTCAACAGGTCTGTTACGATTTTCGCAAATTCATTCTGCTCGGCTTTGTCTTCAGGCAGAACAAAATCACCCGCAAGTCGACCGAGAACGTCATCTTCGTCATCGCGCGGCCTTTGAGTTCGCGCAGCGTTGACCAGCGCATCGTGCGAACGACGACGAGTACTGTCGATCATCAGGTTGCGAGCAATCCGGAACAGCCAACCTTTGAAACAACCCCGTGGCAAATAATCCCATGCCGTCGAGTGAACTCGAATTAAGGTTTCCTGAGTCAGGTCTTCGGCGAGTTGCCAGTCGCGTAAATGTCGATAAAAGAAGCCAGCGAGCGGGCGTTGATAACGCTCAACCAATTGGTCAAACGCATGCCGGTCTCCACCCTGCAATAAATACATCAACCGGTCGTCATCATTTTGCCCGACATTTTCGCTGTCAATTTGTTCCTCGTCGGCGGGGTCAATCGGGCGATCATTGAACGCGGGAGCAACGACAGCGGTTTGCTGTGGCTTGGCGGATACCGTCGATTTTTTCACGTCTGAACGCTTCATGACTATTTCTCGCCCAAGGCGGGCAACCGCAACAGCACGACCAGGTGGCAGCACGCACACGCGAGCAGCAAGGGTATCACAAGGAATCCCAGAAACGAATCAGGACGCATACCGCCAGCACGTTGAATTTGTAAGAGCTCAATGATCATTCCTGAGATCATCATCGAACCAACTGTCAGAGCAAAAGCCGTCGCGATCGCACCCCATCTCATGTAAAGCGAAAAAACGACGCTCAAATGTATGGCAAGCAACAAATTTGCGACATACCACCAGGCGAACGGTTCCTTGATGGCCTCGGTCAGATTCTTGATCGAGCCGGGCAGCAGGAAAAACGCGATGAAGAGAGCGACCATCCCGGGGATAAGACCAATCAGGCAGCCTGCCGCTTTTGTGTAAACAAGATGCGTGACGGTACGCGGCAGCATTAAAAGTGATGCGAGTGTCTGATGTCGAATTTCTTCCTGAAACACTCTTGAAGCGCAAAGCATGCAATCCACACCAAATAAGGGAATCACAAAGATCTGGTATCCGTACGTGACGTCTTGCCAACGGATCTGACGCGATTCACGAGGCTGTTCCCACGGATAGGAAGCGACGACAGCAAGCCCGTAAAGCCCGAGATAAAGTCCACATCGAATCAGGATACTCAACCATCCACCCGCGATAAAATGAAAATCCTTCCATGTCAACGAGAGATCCCACGCACGCCCGGCTGAAAGTAAACCGAGACGACCGGTTTTCTTGGGGACCATCGCGCGAGTCGTTGCTTCAGTTGCAGGTTCGTGAGAAACATACTTAAACAACCACCACGACATTAAAAAGAAAAATAGCCCTCCCAACGAATTTGAGATCAATTGCGG
>JBAXBD010000129.1:0-11520 GCA_037142165.1 Schlesneria sp.
AAATGGTATCGTTTGAAGCGCCCACGAGTGGTATCGTTTGAAGCGCCAACTGACATCTGCAGCCAGCTTGGCCAATTGAGTTAATTGCTCAAATTTGCCGAGCGTGACGACGGCCAGTTTTTCTTTTGGGGACCCAGTGATGGCAGGTTTCGCGGGATTGTCCGTTGATCCGGCAACAGCCGCATCTCCCTTTTCGTCATTCGAAGCTGGTTGTTTTGATTTGTCGCCCGGCCTGGGGATGACGATGTCCATCATCTCAGTCCAGCGCCGAGCAGCTTCTTGTTTGTCGCCTGTCTTTAATGCGATGAAGCCCCATTCACGCAGGATCGCGAATGAATACCCGTTATCGGCAAGACGTCGTGAAGCTTCGAATGCTCGCTGGGCCAGTTTCTGTCCGTCGGCATGCAGTGATTCGTCCCTGAGACATTCGCGAGCGACCAGCCACAATCCGACTTGTTGCATCGCCGCATCCCGCTGCTTGACCGTGAAGCCACCTTTTTCAGGCTGCGGTTCGAGTGGCGTTTTTTCAACAAAGTCTGCTAGTTGACGGGCTGCAATGGCGGATTTCTCCTTCTCTTTCATACTGTGCGAGAGAAGCGCGACAAGGATTTTTACAGAGACGTCTGCCGAACGCTGTGCGACAATGTCCGCCAGACTTTTGCGCGTCGGTTCAACGAGAGCCGTATTGGTTGCCAAACTGGTGACAAGCTTGCCCAGGACACTGGTTAATTGCG
The DNA here is from genome assembly GCA_037142165.1 of Schlesneria sp. Classification (GTDB taxonomy): domain Bacteria; phylum Planctomycetota; class Planctomycetia; order Planctomycetales; family Planctomycetaceae; genus Schlesneria. The sequence continues at coordinate 735 of JBAXBD010000129.1, forward strand.
CCTGGTCGAGTTCGCGCGATTCCAGTAACAAACAAAGATCGATCGCGGGGGCGTCTGGTTCACCGGGTTTCGCTGTCCGATCGGTCAGCATTTGAGGCAGCAACTCGGGACGGAGCTCTTTAATCGCCGTCTGCATTCCCGCTTGAATTTGTTTCTTGTACTGCTGCATTTGCTGACGGCCCTGTGAAAGGCTGCCAAAGACACTGGCTGCGATCACAAAATCTTCGGACCGCCCCAGTTGCTCCTGATACAGACGGATGGCGTCCATTGGAAAACCGAGTTGGGTTACCTCATTCGCCAAAGATGTCACACTTTGAAGACGCTGGTAGGCTTCCCATGCTTCATTCCCCTGCTGACGCGATTTGATATTTGTCGAGGAGAGCAATAAGCGACGAGCATCGTCTTTACGCCCTTGCTTGGTGTAGACGGCAATCAGTGACTTGCCGGGCGAGTACTGGAATCCGTTCATCTGAGCCATCTGCATGACGTTCGGATCTTTACTGGCTGCTTCCAGGTATTTCACCGCCAGTTCGCTCGTCTTTTCGTGTGCCATTAATTCCTGGCCAATCTCCCATTGCGTGTATTGACCTCGTTGCCCCGAATTGGCTGCCTTGAACGTCGGCAGCATTTTTTCAAACGTCTCTTTCGCCGAATCAATATTTCCGCGTCTGAGATCAATGAGTGACAGCAATGCCGTCGCACCTTCCCACTGTGGCAGTTTCTTTTTCGCCACTTCGATCTCTTGGTACAGCTCGTTCAGTTTCTTTTTTGATCCTGCCATGGTCAGGAATCGCACCATCAGCGTATCGATTTTTCCGTCTTGATTTCCCCAACTGTGAATCCGTCCGAAACCAGGCCACTTGCTGTTGGCAAGTGATGCCTCTGACTGAGGAATGATCCCTTCCCTGGCGTAATCGTAGATCTCGGGCATCTGCCAGAATGTGTCGTTACCAACGTTTGAAAGGATTTGAGAACGCTGATCGGGCATACTTTCCCAGGCCCGTTTGAACAATTTAATCGCCTGAGCTTTGGATTTTTCCTGGTAAGACAGGTTGCTGATAATGTTGGTGATTTCCCAGGGATTCTGACGAAATGCCTTAAAATCGATGTCGTCAAAGATCGCTGCGAGTTCTTCGAGTTTGTCGGCACCCTGGAACGAATTCATAATCTGCCAGAAGTCGTTTCTCATTAACCGCGAGTCCTTTTTGAACGCGATTTTGAAATGAGCTGCCGCTTCGGCGTGCTTCCCTTGCTCCATCAACTGCTTGCCCAGGTTGTAGCACGGTGCCATTCGCCGAAGTGTCCAGATCGAAGCCTATTTATTGACACTTTTGATCATTGTGGTTGGATTGATTTTTTCACCACAGATTCCGATCGTCTACGCGGGGATGGCGCTTGGAAGTGTCCTGGGGCTTTATGCGGTCGCTCAAATCCCGGTGATCGAATCGACGGAGGATGGTGAGATCGCCGTTAAAAACGTTGGATTTCTATAGCATTTCCCCGCGACTGCCTGATGCGAATCGTCTAGAATCCGAGTGGCGACGAAACTTGTCATGCGTCCTGTTGAGATCCGCATCCGATGAAAACGATCGATTATATCTACCGTTTTGATCCGAAGAACATGTCCGTGAAGGTTCCTCCTTCAGATGCCGAAAAAGCGAAACACGAGCTTGAAGTCGGTAATCGCATGTTCGCTGATTGGATGAAGAGCTGCCAGAACGGGGCGTTGACACCAGGCGATCCTCACTACGTTATTGAATGTACGGGCCTGAATTTTGGCCACAAACCAACCGGCGACGATGTCCCGCGACAAGATCCTTTTGCGATCGTGATTGGCTGCTCAGATGCACGCGTACCGATCGAGATGGTTTTTGGACAAGGATTCAACGAATTATTTGTCGTCCGCGTCGCAGGAAATGTTCTGGCCGACGAATGCTGGGGAAGCATTGACTATGCTCTGAGGGAGCTCAGCGAAAGTGTTAAACTGGTCGTTGTCATGGGCCACAGTGGTTGCGGAGCGGTCACGGCGGCCGTCGATGCCTATCTCGATCCGAAAAAATACTCATTAAATGCAATGTCTCTGGGGGTGAAATCCATTCTCAGGCATATTTTCGTCTCGGTACATCGGGCGGCGATGGGATTACAAGAAGTCTGGGGACCAGAGGCATCAAATTCTCTCTCTTATCGGTCTGCGCTTATTGAGAGTGCAGTTTGTCTCAATGCTGCTGCGGCAGCACAAAGCGTACGGACTGCCAATGACCGTATCAGGCATGCCGACGTTCGAGTGCTTTACGGCGTCTATGATCTGCGATCACATCATGTTTGTATGCCGCCGATCTGTACCCATGTATCGGATCGTGACACGTTAATCAACCTTGCTGATGCTCCCAATGATGCTGCCGAATTTGAGGCACTGGCACGAGAAATGGCCGTACGCTTGAAGTAGCGCACGGCCATTGGGATTATCTTTTTCAATTCGATGAATCATTCACAGATTGAATGACATTCGTGGTTCGATTTACTTCAATTTCGCCAGCGCTTGATCTGCGGCTTTTCGAACCGATTCATCGGAGTCCTTCAGGGCTACTGTCAGTCCTTCCTTGACTACGGCAGATCCACTGCCGATTTCTCCAAGGGTTTTCGCGACTTCCGCTCGCGCTTTTGGATTCTCGGCACCATGAAGTGCAGCAACGAGTAACGGGATCGCCGTTTCGATGATTTGATGATTCGGCGCGATATGAACCAGGGCCCAGGCAGCCACGGACTTTTCGTAAGGATTTCGACCTTTAAGCATTTTTTGCAGGCTTGGGACAGACGCAGCAGCGGGAGCTCCGATACGACCCAATGCAAATCCAGCGATCGGACGGAGTGATGAATCACCTTCGTTCAAGATTTTAATGATGTCATCAACCGCAGGTTGACTGTCTGGACCAATTTCCGCCAATGCAATTAGCGCTTCGCGACGAACGACAGGAACGTTGTCGCTCAAATGTTTTTGAAGCCCTGGAACGGCACCTTTGGCCCGTTCTCCGATTTGTCCAAGTGTTGCTGCGACTTCGCGACGAATTTCAGGTCGTTGACTGTCGAGTGCTTTGATCAACCTGGGAATTGCGATGGTTTCGTATTCAGCATTAGCAGGATCAAGTTGCAGTAACGCCCAGACACTCGCGAGTGCAAGCGTCGGGTCTTCGCTTTCGAGCAGACTTTTCAAGCTGGGGGTCGCTTCCTTGGCACCAATCTTTCCCAGCGCGTACGCGGCTGCGGATCGGAAAGGGAACTGCTTATTCTCGAGTGTTTTAATTAACTCGGGAACTGTCGATTTCGCGTCGGCACCAATCGAAGCAAGTGCGATAAGAGTCTCACGCTTTGTTTCGGCATCGTTCGATTGAAGCAGACCCGACAGGGCTGAAACCGATTCCTTTGCATTTGGTCCGATGCCGGCAATGACTGGAAGAACCAGCTTTTGAAGTTTGTCACTTTTCAAACCTTCGACCAAGGCTGGGACAGCTGCAGTTCCAAGCTGTTGAAGAGCCTGACCGGAACTAAACCGAACTTGTGCGTCTGAATCCGAGAGGCCTGCGATGAGTGTCGGCACCGCAGCTTTCGCGGCAGGTCCGATATCGCCAATTGCGCTGATGGCGTGCCATCGCAGTTTCAAATCAGTAGATTTCGCTGCCGCGATTAAGCGATCGACGGCTGTTGCTGCGCCATGGCCGATTCCTGCAATCGCATCAATCGCATTAACGCTGGCAGTGGTGCTCGGGCCACCAATGAGTTGTTGAAGTGACGGTACTGATGGAGAGCCAATCAACACCAGGCCTTGGATGGCCTCCGCAGAAACATCTTGTCGATCACTCTTCAATCCCGCGACAAGGACTGGAACTAACAGTCCAGCATTTTCAGTCTTCCCGGATTCGATTTCTGCAATCGCGTGCGCGGCGCTCACGCTGATTAAGGGTTCTTTATCGAACAGCAATTTCTTGAGCTGCGGCACCGACGATTGGGCCGCTGCACCAAACTTTCTCAATGCACTTATCGCACTGAGACGAAGCAATGGGAAAGGGTCGGCAAGGACACTCGTCAGTGCAGGTACGGACTCTTTTGGGTTTGAATCAATTCTTCCCAGCGCTTCAATGATTTCATGGCGCAGGGCGGGGTCGTTGATCCCGAGCGACTTGACCAGGAGCGGAACGAATTCGGCCGCTGCGGGTCCTATTTCACCAAGTTGTTGAGCCGACTCCGTCTTTTCTTCCAAGCTGCCCGATTCAAGCTGCTTGCCGAGTGTTGCGAGTTCCGTGTCTTGAGCCAAAGCGGATGAAACCGCCAAACACATTACCAACGTTGCCAACGTTCCAGTCAGTCCAATTCTCATGCCCGATGCCCTTTGAACGCGAGTTTATGCTTGAAGGAGAGATATCGAAGCGGTACAACATCGTGTTGTTCGCCGAGAATTCTAACAGGGTGGATACCGCTGTCGCCACTCTATGAAATTGTTTTCATGATGTGTTCGACAAGAAAATTCATTCCAGATCGTTTGTATTGTCATACCGCGAAGGGGTTGGACGTGAAAAAGTTGCTTGTACTTGCAAGTCTGTTTTTGGCTGCCACAGTAACTTCTGTTTCCCCAGCCACCGCATATGACAATTTTGGCATGTACGGAATGGGTGTGGGAATGGGAATGGGCGGTGGTTGGGGTGGTTATGGTTGGGGCGGTTCCCAAGGTGGCATTGGTGGCATCTATGATGGCCAGGCAAACGTCATCCGGTCGGAAGGGATGTACAATCAAATGACTTCCCAGGCGGCCATCAATTACCAGAAAGCAAATCAGGAAAACGAGAAGGCTCGGGCTCTTCATCTGGAAAATCAGCAGAAGATTCACGAAGAAAAGCTGAAACGGACACGTGAAGCCAAGGTTCGGCAATCGGAAGAACGTGTCGAAAATATGGCGGCTCGGGAACGTCAACAGGAATTCATTGATGCCCATAAACCTCAGCCCTTGGCTGGCAGTCAACTTAATCCGTCAACTGGTCAAATCAACTGGCCGTCGCCCTTGAGAACCTCGGAATTCGATGAATTTCGTAAGGCTGTGGAAGCGTTTTTTGAAACGCAGTCGAAATACGGATCAACCTCGGATCTCACAATCCAGATCGTCAGAAAAGTCGGCGAAATGAAAGATCTGTTGCGAAAGCAGATCCTGAGTATGCCAATGCCAGAATATTCCGAGTCGCGTAAGTTTCTGGACAGTCTGGCAGCTTCAGCACGCTGATTTCGCTTGTGCGAGACTGAATTGGGATTAATGTGATTTTTTGTCACGCCAGACAGAGACAGCGTGCTGCATCTGTTCGGCCCAGACTCGATTTAGATCATCGGTCGATGGAACGTGGCCATCTTTCATCTCGCCGAAATACCAGCAGCAGGCTTTCCCGAGTGAATACGTATACGCAAATGCCATTGCAGCATTGGCAGTTTGTCCTACGAACGGAATGAATTTGAGCGGAGCTTTGATTGCAAACCTGACCGCCAGTCTGCCGCCAACGGCACCTGCCATCTTGACGAGAAGTCCCGCGTTCATTTTTTGATCGTAGAGATCTGCAAGCAAATAAATTAATCGCGTCTGCAAAGCCATCACTAGCGGAATATCGACCCACGGCAACGGTGATGCTGCGGACGTCGCGGCAAGACTGCTGTAGGTCAGAATTGTTGGCATTGCTTGTTTTGCCGTCAAATCTCGCAGTGAATTCCGCACGTCATCGAGATGGATTAAGGCTTGGCGATAGGCTGCCGGCAACAGCTCGATCAACGATTCTTCCAATCGTGCTCCGCCGAAATTGGGTTGTTCAAAGCCTTCTTCGGGGGGCGTTAAGTCAATCGGAACGATTCGATCAACCAGGCCTGCGAAACGCTCTTCCTGCTCTCGTAGACTTCGCTGAAGTGCGGGATGAACCGCCAATAACGAAGGACGTCTTCCCGATTCGTTTACCGCCAAATCGGCTTTCGCTTCTGAAGAGGTCGTAGGTTCTTCAGTTTTTGATTCGTGAATGACGTCGAACGGATCGGGTTTGGGGTGTTGCTCGAACGGGTAAGCCTCATGCAGACACGTCAGCACCAGCACGATCGGACGGGAAGGACGTGCCGCTCGGATCTTTCTGAGTGGTTCAATGATTTCCGCAAGTGCGTGATCCATGACGCGAACCACGACAATCACCACGTGGGTTGAACCGTCGAAGGATTCAATGTCTTCCTTGGGGTCATACCCGGATTCCCCCAGGCCGCGCGTATCCAAAAACCGAACGAGCGGCTGCGAAGAAGACGGAAAGTCGTAACGAAACGACGTCTTCGTCTGCGGTTGAAATCCGTTGCCGATTTCCGCCTGGGTCGAACCCGTGATAAAGCGGACAATCGTTGATTTTCCGCTACCGGTCTTCCCGAACAGCCAAAAGACAGGCACGGGTATTTTTTTTAACAGTTCCTGACGTTTCCGTTCGAACTGCTCGTCTGTGAGCGACCCAAACCCGAGCAGGGACTTGATTCGTTCGAACATTTTCTGCAGCCTCGTCGTGTTGAGTTATTTTCCGCATTATTCGCGTCGAGTGTATTGACCCACTAATCGACGCGACATGCGATCAACTCGTCACCGGCGATCACTTCGCCTTCTTGCCCTGTGCCACATTTTCCGATGGTTTCAACAAGTTAGGCAGTTCCGCTTTGACTTCCGTGAGGGTCGCATTCCGATTTACGACTTTCCCTTCCTTGTCGACCAGAAACATCGTCGGGAGAGAAATAATCCCAAACGATTCGGCAATCGGGCTGTTCAGTCCCCCTGTCTGGGTCGTCGGATTTGGCTGATAGATATGCTTCCAGTTCATCTTGTTTTTCTGAACAAATGGCATCGCCGTCGCCTTATCGAAGTCGAGCGCGACACCGACGATTTCAAAGCCCTTCGCCTTATTGTCCTGGTACAAGGCCCTCAATTGCGGAATGTCTTCTTCGCAAACCTTGTATTCACTGGCCCAGAACACGACCAGCACAACCTGGCCTTTGAGGCTTTTGACGTCAACGGTTCCACCGTCAAGGCCGGGGCCTGACAATGACAGGACCTGGCCCGTCAATTTGAGTCGACGCAATGCGCCTTGAGCCCGCGTTGCCATTTCCGATTTCGGCTTGTCTTTGAGCAGTTTTTGATACCACTCAGTCGCTTCTTTGCTGCGGCCCTGCAGTTCTTCATGAGTTCCGAGCATGACCATCGCATCGTCTGAGTCGTCCGAATTGGGGTATTTTTTGACGAAGTCATCCAAGCCTTCCAACCATGCTTTCTGGATCTCAGCTTGTTTTTCTTTGTCTTCTTCAGCCTGCTGCAAATTGACGTAATATTCAGCCTGCATCAGCCGGTAAGAGACATAAGGCAACAATGGGGACTTGGGCATCTTTTTGCCGATGTCCGTTTCAATTTCTTTGAGGTCCTGAACACCCTCGGGGTAGGTCCCCATCTGCGATGCCAATGCATAACCGTCGATGGTCTGCTTCATCAGCATCGACCTTTCCTCGTCAGTTTCCGCCAGTTCGATGGCATCCTTCAACAAAGTTGCTCGTTTTGCCATCAATGACTTAACCGCCGTCGCTGTCTGGCCTGGCTTCATCAGCCCTTGTTCGATGTCCGTTAATTCCTTCAAAATCTTTTCAACTTTGGGAGACGGACCAGTTGGACCAGCAGCGGCACTATTGGAAGCCAGCAATGGTTCCATCAGAATTCCGCCGTTCGTTGTCGTCACTTCCCCTTCGATTGGTGTCGGCACCTGGGTGATTTTCCAGACGTCGCCGACCCGAATCATTTCTCCAATTTGAACAGCATTGAATTTTGTTTGTGTTTCGACGATGGCCATCGCACTTTCGTAGACTTGCAGATCCGCAGTCGCTTTTTCTTCGTCCTGTGGAATCGTGCTGGGCATCTGCGCATCAAAGCGTGTCCAGCGGGACTGCGCCGAAAGCGACTTTGATTTGGACATGACCCCTTTTGCTTTCTTGGCGGGATCAGCGGCCGATTCGATTAATTTTCCAGCCAGTTGTGGATTGATTCCGAGTACCTTGAGGTCGTCTTCGTTGATCATAATCGCCTGAAATGCTGCTTCATCGCCTGTGATCAAAGCGCGAACGGCCTCTTTGGAGGCTTCTGCGGCGGACAGGACTTTCCACTGATCGATACGACCATCTTCGTTCTGATCGATCCCCCAGCGTGTTCCCCCCAGGTTCAGCCAGCGACACTGGTCAACCTTGTTATTGTTGTTCGTATCGATATCCCGGTAGACCTCGATCCCGTCCTTGAAGTATCGCCATTGATCGATCCCGCCAACTCCGTCGGTATCGAGAAACTTGCGTAAGATCTGGCCAGCCGGTCCCGTCACGACCCAGCCGTTGACCTTCCCTTTACGTTCGACTTCCACCTTGCATTTTGCAAAGTCGGCCGGCTTGGGAGTTTCAATTTCGACATCTTTTTGACGAGGTACGAATGCCATCGTGTCCGCGACTTTCGGTGGATCTGCAGCCCAAACCGAAGTTCCGAATGTCGAACACGCCACGACAAGACCCAGCAGACACGATTTTCGCGAAGTCATCCTCGCCACTCCATTGAAGCGATCAAAAACTTTTTTCCGCTGCCAAAAGTGATTTTGGACACGGAATCCATTCCCGCATTGATTCTAGGTAATGTCCCAAACCACGTCACCAGCAGTTTTTCGGCGGACAACCAGCTCCCCTGAACCTTCGAAACTTTCATGGCTGAAACCGGGGTTGAGCACAGTAACAGTAAGTCCTCGAGGCATCAAAAGCCCTATTCTTCATGTTAAGCGACAATACATCGAAAGGGTCTACTGCGTTGGAGCGACGTCTTGTCAATTCCAATGAGTTATCGTACAGCTTTCAAAAAAACACTCTCAGGAAGGACGGGAGCGATGAACCTGAATTGGCTGTTGGTGTTTATTCCGATCGGGTTGTGCCTGAACTGGATCGAGGCAAATCCGTTATTGGTCTTTCTGACTTCCGCGCTGGCAATTATTCCGTTGGCGGGACTGATGGGCGATGCCACCGAGGCACTTGCCACGTTTTTGGGGCCGATGATTGGCGGGCTGCTTAACGCGACCCTAGGGAACGCTCCGGAGATCATCATCGCTTCCTTTGCCCTGCACGCGGGCCTGGTCACGATGGTGAAGTCTTCGCTGACCGGCTCGATCATAGGTAATCTGCTGTTTGGTCTGGGGGTCTCGTTCTTCGCTGGCGGCATCAAATATTGCAGGAATCAGAAGTTCAGTTCTCAAGCCGTCAGAATGACCACCGCCTTGTTGACGCTGGCGTCGTTCGGGCTGATTATCCCGGCCGTCACTCAGTTTAATGCGTCGGCGACTCGATCGATCAGTCTCGAAACGGCGGTCGTTCTGTTCGCGGTCTATCTGGCGTACCTGGCGGCTGTCGTCCTGAATCATAAAGCCTTAATCGGCAAGGAGGGGGTGAAGGCGAGCCTGAAGGAAAAGGACGTTCGGCCCGACGAAGTTATCGAAACATCGGAAGCCGGCTGGAGCCGGAATCAGGCGATCGGCATTCTTGCGACGGTCACCATCGTTCTGGCGGTGATGAGCGAAGTCTTGACCGGCGCGATTGAACCGGCGTCGGAAACGATGAATCTCAGCCCGGAGTTTGCCGGCGTGTTCCTGCTCGCACTGGTCGGAAACGCTGCGGAACTTCTCAACGCGGTTCGTTTTGCCCGCAAGGATCAAATGGATCTATCGATCGCCGTGACGGTCGGTGCCAGTGCCCAGGTTGCATTACTGGTCGCTCCAGTGCTGGTATTTATGGGACTGATCATGGGCCAGAACATGAATCTGGTCTTCACACCGCTCGAATTGCTGGCGATTGTGATGGCGATTTATTTGACCCGAACCCTGACGTACGACGGGGAATCAAGCTGGCTTGAGGGCTTCATGCTGATCGGCGTCTACGTCCTGTTTGGAATCGGATTTCTTCACATGCCGACCGCCGCACCGATCAATCAACTGTTCAATCCACTGTTCTCTCCTCCGGCTGCTGAGGCGAACCCTTAGTCAGTTGTTCACGAGCGAAACGCATGGCCATTGAGAGCTTGGTGATCTTGAGATAGAGGCTTAACTCGATTTTTGGGATAGCAGGATTGGCGGCGACTTTTTTGAATAAATATGTTCATGTTTCACCTGAACTGGTGAATCGGAGAATGCCCCAGCGATCAGCGTTTCCCGCTTTCAAGTGTTGACTTCGCCGCAAGCGTCCATTAATCATCAAAAAACGTCGTATCTTCGAATTCAGTGGAAAAAATCAGCACGCGTTTTGCTGGAACTCATCATACAGCGGGCTCTTGGTGAACTTAGTAAGCAGGCCGTATTTTGAAGTTAACCGAGCAACTCAGAAGACATCGGTCTCCCTGTTCTCTCGGATTTAAAAGCCCCTCTGAGGCCGAATTCGTTAAAAAGAGGCGAATTAAGCTCAATGAATAAAAGATCTCTCCAGGGAAAGCGGGTTTTGATTACTGGGGCCGGCGGCGGAATTGGTCGTGCATTGGCCCTTTCGGCAGCACAGCGTGGCATGCGGGTTGCGATTACCGACGTTGCATCTGACCGCCTTGAGGAAACTCGCGCGGCTTTGCCTGCAAATGACAAAGACGTTAGAGCGATTACTGCTGATCTTACGGATCAAGATGCCCGTCAGCGGGCAATTGATGTCATCGAATCGGAATGGGGCGGACTCGACGTTCTGGTGAATGCTGCTG
>JBAXBD010000130.1:0-11512 GCA_037142165.1 Schlesneria sp.
TGCCAGCCAGACTTCGCAGATGAATTGCAAAAACTGTTCAATGAAATGGAAAAGCGGGGATACGGTGCCGACGTTTCAAATGGAAAAGGTGAATTCGAATGCGTAACGGGCCTCGTCGATGTGGAGTCGGATTTCCATGTCGGAGACAGTGCGAACGCCTGCGTATCTCTATCGACGTTTCAACCGGGTCCAAACGATTCGACCGATGGGGATTGGGAACTGTTTGTCAAATACGGGAAGTTAGGTCCCGATTTCGGACTCGAAAATCCCTTCAAGTGCCCGATGCTGCTGTTCCGGCCGGGCGCGGTGTTCTCTCCATTTGCAGCGACAATGGGGCGCGCGATTCCGATGGTCGAGCTCCTTTCAAAAGACGCTTGTTCGGCGCTCAAGCAACAGAATGTTGAACTGATCCATTCTGCGTTTGCGGTCACACTTCCAGTCGTCGCGTAATAGCCAGACGCACTGCTGAAATAGTGTTGACGTTTTCCGCGTCCTTCAAATTCCGCGACCTCCTCAATCTTGAGTTTTGTTCAATCAAGAAAGTTCAAGTCTTGCCTGCGATGTCGTTGTTTCCGCAGAAATCTTACGATCCACAATATACGTCGCGTTGCCGAGCAGCCGCAAAACAACAAGATTCAGGAGCGCATTCCAAGCGTTAAGAAAGCATCTCTGTTTTTCTATTGACTAACGATAAGGAAATTTGTACTTTTATGTCGCTGCTTGCTTGATGGAGGGGAAGAGCCGAAACGGCTAGAGAGTAGTTCCGAGTAAGTAGAAAGTAGACAATTCAAGATAAAATAGAGCGATTTACACTGCCCGGTTTGTCCGGATGTTCCAAGTCTGAAAATTGACGACGACAATTGGTCTTTGACATCTTGGAATGAATTAATTACGGGTCGCCCCGGCGGCGAAGCGCCGAGAGAGTAGTTATGAGTGAGTCGAAAGTAGACAATGCGTTAAGAATCCGAGAGCCGGCGAAGCGCCGAGTGAGGTGAGAGCCGCCGCAGGCGGTTCGCCAGGAGCTTCCGCTCCATGAACCCGAGGAACTTTTTTGACACTTCCGACGTCAAGCTCCTCAAGAGTAGATGGATCAGGAAATCGAAATCGTTTCTTGGTCTGGTCTTCCTTCAGCTTACTTTCAACTTTCCAGCCGCTTCGGCTTGCCTTCCCTATGAAGAAGGTGCTCATTCAAAAAGCGTTGTTTTTGCGGGAAGAATGGGACAGATGGGACGTATAGGACCTATGGGGCCAATGAGACTAATTGGTGAAGTGTTCATCGAGGACGCACATTTTCCATCGTGCGCAACTTGGTAAAATTCACGAAGGTGCTCAACGGTGACGAAGGTGCTCAAGCGGTGACGAAGGTGCTCAACGTGCATCTTGATGTTCGCCTTCGTTGCATTTCAAGAATGGCCTTAATTTCTCGATTAATTTCAGGCCGAGGCCGCGAACGCGTTTGAGGTCTTCGACCGAGCGGAACGGACCTTTTTCGTTGCGGTCTTCCACGATTCGGCGGGCGAGCTTTTCTCCGATCCCGTCGAGTTGTGCCCATTCCACCCACGAGGCTCGGTTGATATCGATCGAATAGAAATATTCCCTTGGCTGTTGATTGGTGATCTCAATCTCGGCTTTGCCAGATTCAGAGAGTTTCCATCGATGTGCAATGAGCAGCACCAATAACAAGATTAAGACAACGCCCAGGAAAAACTGATCCGCTCGGCGCAGCCACAAAGTGGTCGAATTTGAAGTCACGTCACTTTTAACACTGACACTTTGGGCGATGGGGGAAGAATCGTTGAGCACAACGACCGGCGTCTGAGAACCGGCGTTGGCTGGCGTCGGGTCTTGCGAAACGTTCGCGGTGGATTCGGCGTGATCGGGTTTGCTTCGCCGTGAGGACATAGGGCGGCTTTATGGTGAAGGACGGGACTTATCGGACTGAATGGGACTTATGAGACGGATCACTATTTGAGAGATTTTTCATGAGATTGATAGCATAAGTCTCCCTCGAAGAGCACTGCTTGACTGAAGAGAGTCAAGCAGTGGCACATGACTTATACTTCGTGACAACGGGTCGAACCTCGTTGAACACGACGTTCCGGGGTCAAGTTCTTCCCTTTCCATCAATTCTCGCGTAGAGTTAACTGATGATTTCGTGACTGTTTGTTTTCGATGGATCGAATGAACGGTGTTTTGTGGGGTGAGATTGACGAGTTCAATCTGATGCCCTTGGGAGAAATGTCATGCTGCAACGTGTTTCGATCGCCTTGATCGTGTCATTTTCGTTGCTGGGTTCGGCAACGGTTGTCCGAGGAGAACCGAAAGATCCCAAAATTAAACTCGCGGCACAACGGGGGCTCGACTGGCTGGTGGGCGAACAGCATCGAAGCGGATACTGGGAAGCGAATCAGGGCCAGTACCGTGTTGCGATGACGGCACTTTCTGCGAATGCAATGCTTTGCGAGGGTTCGACGACGACGCGTGGACGGCTGGCGAAGCCGATTTCGAAGGCGGTTGACTATCTGGTCGAAACCGCGCAACCCAACGGCTTGATCGGTTACAAGCATGATTATCACTATACCTACGGGCACGGCTTTTCGATGCTGTTTCTGTCTCAAGTCTACGGCGAGGAAGAAAATGCTCAGCGACGCGAGAAGCTGAAGGAAGTCCTGACGAAGGCGGTCCAGTTTTGTGGCGAAGCCCAGACGCCCGATGGTGGTTGGGGCTATGTCTCGGCCAAGGACGGAAACGATTTTGACGAAGGCTCGACCTGCGTCACTCAGGTACAGGGGCTTCGCGCTTGCCGAAACGCCGGTATTCCAGTTCCCAAGGAACTGATTGACAAGGCGATCGAATACATCCGGAAATGCATGCTACCCGAAGGTGGAATTCAATATAGCCTGAAGCATGCTGGGGGAGCGCGTCCGCCAATCACGGCTGCTGCGATCGCTTGTCTGTTCAATTCAGGTGACTATGAAAACGATACCGCGAAGAAGCTGTTGAAGTATTGCGAAAAGAATATCGAAGGCAACAACGGTCAGGCTCAGATGTTCGGTCACTGGCATTACACCCACTATTATTATTCTCAAGTTCAATACCGACTTGGGGAGGAGAAATGGTCAAAATACTTCGCGACCATTTCCAAGCAGATACTCACTCAACAGTCTGCTAACGGATCGTGGAAGGAAGGTCATGTCGGGCCGGTTTATGTCACGGCCATCAATTCGACCATTCTGCAGCTCGACAATGGATATCTGCCGATTTACCAGCGGTAAGAAGAGAGAAAGAATTTCCCATGAACGATTCAAGTCCCGAAAACAGCAACGTTCCTCCTGTGGAACGAGTGCGACAGGAAGTTGACCGTTGGCTGGAAGTTGTGCGGTCGACAGGGGAGAGAACACTGGAATCGCTCGGCTTGACCGGGGCCAATCGTCAGGCAAATCCGCCGGTTGATATCTTTGAGCTTCCAGAAGAGATTCTGGTACAGATTGAACTTCCGGGTGTATCGGCCGAATCCGTCGAATTGAGCCTTGTGGGGAACATGTTGACTGTGACGGGATCTCGTCCGAGTCACGAATTTGCCAGCGACACGCGGGTCCATCTGCGAGAACGCGGGGTCGGTAGTTTCCAACGCTCGATCCCACTTCCTGCAGCGGTCAACAATGATGCAATTCGCGCCGAAACGCGGGATGGTCTGTTGACGGTGACGCTCCGTAAGGCCACTGTCACAGCAGGTCGTTCAATCCCTATTTCACGCGGCGGCGGAACGATATAACGTTACGGATAAGTCGAACTCCCATTTCAACGCAGAAATAAGATTCACGTCACAGGCACGGTTCTCGATTCCGTCGGTCCGTTGCCCGGTTCGTCGTTTGTCAGAAGGTTCGAATTTTCGATCGATTTTTAGCCTACTCGGAATTGGCCGAACCGAGTGGGGCATTCCGTCGTAAGCATTCGGATCGGCCGTCGCAACGTCTCGAAGCTTCCGTCTGGGTTGGAACGGTAATTCATGGCGATCGTCTTCCGCTGTGACAAGTGCGATGCACGCTATCGAGTTGAACTCGTTAAGGCGGGATGTCGCGCTACGTGTCGTCGTTGCGGCAACGATATTGTCGTTCCTGATCCCATGCCGCGAGATCAGGTCCTGGACATCCCCTCGCTTCAGGATCGACGGCAACCCTCGCTTCCTTTGCCTCCCCCCGATCCGGCAAGAACGCGTCTCATTTCCGAGCACATTGAAGAACACATTGGACCGATTGACTTTGTTTTTCACGAACGGGTCTCAGAATATGTCCATATCGACGTTCATCGTGTTCCCCCGCAGAAACACCGGCCCTTCTATACGCTCGTCACAAGCGGGATGTCAGAACAGGCGATGAATGTTCCTGACGGCGCGGAATCCTTGCGCAGAACAGAATTAATGATCTGTCTTCCGCCGAACTGGAGGTTGAGTATTGAAGACTTTCGAGATGAGCGAAATTACTGGCCGATTCGATTGTTGAAAGTGCTGGCTCGCTTACCGCACGAGTTTCGGACCTGGCTGGGACTCAGTCATTCCGTTCCGAATGGCGAACCGCCGCGACACTACGCACCCAACACGAAATTCTGCTGTTCGGTCATTGTTCCGCCACTGACGTGTCCTGACCCGTTTCGTACGCTCACCATCAATGACGAGCAAATCATCCACTTCTACGCGGTGCTGCCGCTATACCGCGAAGAAGTGGACTGTAAATTGCGAGAAGGGATGAGTGTCCTAATCGACCGCCTTGACCGCTGCCGAGTCACTGAACTCGTCAACGTATACCGAAAAAATTCATGCCGAACGGGTTGGTTCGGCAATTGAATTGCTTCGGACAGCGGTACTTCCGAACTATTTGACGCGGACCAGCTTCATTAACCGACCAGACACGTTCCAGTCCTGAACGTACAGGTTGCCGTCCTTGTCCCAGTACGAACCATGTGTGCCGCTAAAGACTCCTTCGATCCACTGGTCTTGAGGAATACCGTAATTTCCTCGTTTTGCCGGATCAGGGTTGTGGCCGAGAACGGCCATAATGGTGTTGCTCTTGTCCAGGATGACCAATCGGCCGTGAAGATCAGGTACGGAGACATAATCGCCTTGAACTGCGGCGGAGGTTGGCATTCCAAGGCCAGTGATAATTTCATCGATGAACTCGCCATCGAGACTGTAATGCAACAGTCGGCCCTTTGGTTGATGGTTGCGGTCGCAAATCAGCAGGCGAGGAGGGTCATAGCGGGTATCCAGCGTCATGCCGTGAGCTGTGTTGAACTGCTTTAGATCGTTCCCTTTGGTGCCAAAGTGCTTCAGATATTTGCCGGTTTTGTCGAACTTGAAGATGTGGTTGCTGGCGTATCCATCCGACAGGAAGATATCGCCATTGGGTGCAACCGTGATCGCGGTTGGACTGAATTGTTTCAGATCGAGTCCCGACTCTTTTGGAAACGGAAGTTTTAAAGCGACAGCACCTGTTTCGGCATTGAACTTGATTCCTTCAGCGTTCGCGTTACGAGCACCATAAATGTACTCGCCGTCCTCTTCGACTCGAATTTCCATGTCATGAAGTCGTGTATAATCGCCTTCGAGGAAGCGTCGAATTACCTTGCCATCGGGCGAAAAGACAAAGACACCCTGGTCTGCGCTGGTGTAGATATTTCCCGCTTTGTCGATCACAACGGCGCCATGGGTGGGGCCGATGACGGACTTGCCTTCGGGGCTTAGACCCCAGCCTGGGACCGTGTCAAAGGTCATGATCCCGCATCCCATACGAACGGGTTGTCCTTTTTCGGCGGCGAATATCGATTGCGAAAGTCCGAACACAACTGCGGCACAAACCAGTAATCTCTTCACAATCAAAACTCCCAATTTTCAAAAGTGTGTAAATCAATGAATGCAGCCACGATCAACAGGCCATCAATACGGACTGAGCCCGAGTCACAAAGACGCGCGGAAAAGCACAGATAGCGATGAATGTGGTGACGATCGAAAGCCCGATTCCACAGGGCGGCATGATTCTCTTCGATTACGCATCGCAATTCAATAATGCGTCGGACTCAATCGGCTTAAGAGATCGAGTCAAATCAAATGGTTGATGTTTGCTGACTTTACGAGTTCAGCAAACGACCGGTTTCGATCGTCTGGTTTCGGGGTTCTCGGTATCCACCCGCAGGCTCACAAAGATATTTGTCACCATCGGAATTCGTTATCGTCCATGAAAACTGGCCCCTCGGCCTCGATACACGGAGAAATTCGATAGACGAGGTCGATCAAACCACGTTCTTCGGTCCAGCGAACTAAAGGCTCGATGTGAGCGAGTAGATGCCCTTTCTGGTCGAACACAGACTTGATGGCGTCAAGGTCACGATCGATCACGACTGCGTTGTAGAATGCGTTGTCAGTCACTTTGAGAAAATTCCGAATTTCCGATTCGGGGACGATTCGATTCCCAAGGAACTCGACATGCCGAATCATGTAGCGAATCCCTTGGTGAATCTCGTAGCGGCTTCCGGCTTTCGATTGCCCCGTTGGCGTTGTCGAATCGCGTTGAATGTCGACATCAAAATAGCCGAGTCGATGGTAATACCGCTTCAATTGTTCGGTGTCGTTTGCGCGTTGTTGAGGATCGGAGTTTGCTACACTCAGTGTGACAATTTGAGATTTTGAAATCAGTTTCTTATTGACTTCACCAATCGCGGGCCCGAACGGAACGCTCACTCCATCGTTATTGACGTTAATCATCGCTGGGCCGAATGGAATGCTTACTCCATATTTGACGCCCGAGACGTAAGCCTTGGGGCCCTCGTTGACGGAAAAAACCACTTCCCGGTCGTTACGGTCGTTCCCTTTTTCAAGCTCGACCGTGGCAAATGCAAAACCTATCTCACGATAGTACTCTTCGATTCGCCTCGCACATTCACGGTTAGAGGAAACATCGAATGGACTACCTGGCTTAAGCTGGGTCATCGCATCGAAGACCTTTTGTTTCACCTTCTTCAAGCCTTTATATTCGACACGCCGAACGATCGGGCGTTCCAGCACGTGAAAGGCAAGAACGACACCTTCATTCGTTTTTTGAAGACTTGGCTCAACAGTTGCAAACCAACGAGTTCTCACAAGGGCATCGACATCGTCCTTAATCTGCTTTTGAGTCACTGGTCGACCAGGACGTGTCTTGATGTGTTTGGCGATTTCGGAATCCGGGATCGTTGAATTTCCCTCAATGATCACCTCAACAAGGGGATCTTTCAGGACAAAGCCAGACTCAACGACAGCAACAGGATTCACTTCGCATACTTCACGATCTTCGTTACCAGTCACCAATGGTTGAGCGACGACAACGGAATTAAAATTTTCCGGAGTTTCAGGTTTCGAGCCTGTACGCGAACTCAATACGAACGGCATCAAAATCAGCATGGCGACAACGGAAATCAATCCACTGTAACCGGTTCGAGTCATCTGGGGCCTGTTTGCTGCGGGTTCACCGGCTAAACGGAGAATCCGCTGCTTGAAATCAGATTGGCCACGTCCAAATGCTGAGATGGAAATTGGTACTAAGACGCGCGATTGTCGCGGTACTGCACACGCTTCTGCCATGCGAATCAATGCTTGACAATAATCCAGCGGACGCCAGCCGGTCGAAATGACCAGATCATCACAGGCATGTTCTCGTTCGATGCTGATGCGACGACTGACATACCAGACCGCCGGATGAAAAAACAGCAGTGCCTCTACAACTCGCTGAGCCAGGTTTACGAGCAAATCCCAGCGTCGAATATGAGCCAGTTCATGGGCCAGCAGGGCTTCCAATTGATCAACGGTACAACCCGTCACAAGACAGGGAGGGAGCAGGATAATTGGCCGTAAGACGCCAAAGACCACGGGGGCAGCGACCTGCTGGCAGCACGCAACGACCGGAACCACGCTCATCGACCACTGTTCGCAAAGTCGTTCGACAAACTGCTGAAGTCGGTCAATGACGATATCAATGGAATCGGCTTTCAATTTTCTCCCGACGGAATATCCAACCAAAACACGACATAAGAGGGCCGAGCTAACCATCAGATACACGGTCATCACGTACGGAGAGAGACGCTCGAACAAGTGGTTATTGAGGAACGCCCCCGTCCAGCGTTGGATGGTTGCTCGTCCCAGGAATGGTTCGAATTGTGGGTGAACGCTTTTTGAGTCGCTTCGATCAGGGATTGGTCGCAGCAAGGAGCTTATTTCGTCGGACGCGAATTGATTCTGACGGCTTGACGGTTGATGGAAATCTTCGAATTTCGTGAGGTTTGTCGAATTCACAGACGACAAAAGAGTGAACGTGACAGGAGGGCAAATCGCAAGAAACGCCATCGCAATCACTCCTGCAATGTAACGAGTATTCGCACCCTTCTTTCGTAGGCCAAGTTCCGCGAAATAATAGACCGCCGCAATCACGCATCCCTGCCAACCAAAATGAGCCAGGGATTTCGTCAGACGAACGCAAAACGAGCCGCTGAAATCGGCCAGACCTGAACTGAAAATGTTTGAAACGATGGCGAGACTCATTTCTGCTGCTCCTTCGTTTTCTGGTCCAGAATCTGCCGCAGTTCTTTCAGTTCGGCGGGGTCCAATTCGGTTGATTCAAATAGACTCAGCATCACCGCTTTGGCCGATCCGTCGAAGACTCGCTGGACCACATCACCCAGCATTCCCTCGCTCACGGCTTCGCGAGACACTTTCGGAGCAAACAAGCAGGACTTTCCCTGCATCGAACGCGTCAGATATTTTTTGCCAACCATCACATTCAACGTCGTGATCACCGACGTATGAGCCAGGTCTCGGCCTGCCTGAGACAATGTTTCGCGAATCTCGCGCACCGACATCGGCGAGCATTCCCACAGGCACTTCAGGATCTGCAATTCGAGATCGGTGGGGTGAATCGATTTTGGTCTTGCCATTTCGGCTCGCTCGTACAAACAACGGTCTTCTAGTTCCATAGAAGATAACGAGCGGCGAATGTCACTGCAAGAGATCTTCTGTGGAACTAGAAGACTGATCGAGGCTGGAAGCCCGTTCGGACGGGCTACGTCTGCGAGAGAAAATTCCATTGAAGAAGAATCGCCATCGAAAGAAGGATGGAGATCGTGGATTTCAACATCGTTCGACGAGACTGTCAGTTTTTGTGTATGGGCATTCGCCCGCACAAGTTGTTGTGTCGCACGGGCTGAAGCCCATGCGACGCGGTTGAGGCTCACCCTACTGAGCTTCGAAAACGGACAACCTCGTCTCGAGGAAGTTCATCGGAGGACCGGCAATAATGCGCCAGCCCCGTTTGCTTCTGGGATGGGCTCTTCGTCGATGTACTCGTAATAAACGTTTCGCTGGCGGGGAATATAGCCCGCATCCCGGATTAATCGCTTGATCGTTTCCAGCGTCAGGTGGTGAACAGTTCCCGCTTCGGCAACGACATTTTCTTCGATCATCAACGAACCCATGTCGTTCGCACCGAAATGCAGAGCGAGTCCGCCTATTTTTTCCCCTTGAGTCACCCACGATGACTGAATGTTGGGGAAATTATCCAGATACAGTCTCGAGACCGCCTGTGTCTTGAGGTATTCAAACGAACCAACAGGCGCGATATTCGCCATGTCCGTATTGTCGGGTTGAAATGTCCAGCAGATATAGGCCGTAAAACCGCCCGTTTCGTCTTGAAGCTGACGAAGTCTTTCAAGGTGTTCGATCCGTTCTGCCAGCGTTTCGATGTGGCCAAACATCATCGTCGCAGAACCTTTACCACCAAGTTGATGCCATTCGCGGCAGACGTTCAACCATTCGTCCGACATGCATTTACCGCGCGTCATTGCTTTGCGTACGCGATCAACAAGGATTTCGCCGCCGCCTCCCGGCAAGCTTCCCAAACCGGCGGCCTTCAAGCGTTCGAGAACCGTTCGCACGGGAAGCTTTTCCAGCTTGTGTAATGCATGAATTTCCGGCGGTGAGAAGCAGTGAAGATTCACTTGCGGAAATCGTTCCTTCAAAGATCGAAGCAGGTCTTCGTACCATTCCAGCGGCAAATCCGGATTCATCCCACCCTGCATGAGAATCTGATCACCACCGAGTGCGACGGTTTCTTCGATCTTTTTGTAAATCGTTTCCTTGTCAAGCACATATCCTTCGGGGCTCTTCGGTCGGCGGAAGAACGCACAAAAATCACAGACCGCCGAACAGACGTTGGTGTAGTTGATATTGCGGTCGATGTTGTACGTGCGGTAAGGCTCGGGATGCAGTCGCTTTGAAACCGCGTCCGCCGCCTCACCAATCGCCACGAGATCGTGCGATTCAAGGATCTGCAAACCTTCGGCAGGAGTCAGTCGTCCTCCGGAAACCGCTTTATCAAGCAACCGATTCACTGCTGTAGACACGTCAATTCCTTCATTGCAATTTCACACTGACAGCTTCTTCGAAGTCACGCGAATGGCCGAAACGCCATTTCCACACCCTTCGGGGCCAGATCCAATCCTGCTGCCAATTCGTAAAACATTTTTAAACCGCTCCGCTCGGCGTTACCGAGGTGAAACTGAAGATTCTTGGATAAGTAGCTGATCGTCGTCGGAAACGACAGTCCCAGCAAAGGTGCTTCACGGAGAGCAATTTCATTCAGGCGGGCAACTCCAAGGTCCCGCGACTGGCTTAAAGCTCTGGCCACCTTGTCGAGGTCTCCTTCCGGTCGTCTCGCACGGACATTTGCGACCCACATCGCGAAGACAAAGGGCAGGCCAGTCCATTTGTGCCACTCTTCACCTAAATCTAACGTTGCCAGAAATTGTTCCTTCGGCGGGAGAATCGCTCTATCTCCAATCAGCAAAACGGCATCCGCCGTCGTGTCCTCTGTGCGATGATTCAGCGGCAGCGGTTCCAAAACGGGAAAAACACCGTGTCGTTCCGCCAGCAAAATCCGGGCGAGTGTCGCACTGGTGCGGGAACCTTCGTCTAATGCCAATGTGCGGATTTCTCCCCAAGGGACTCTGGTGTAAAGCTTTACGCTTAAGACCGGTCCATGAGCTGCGACGCAAGCGTCGGAAATGATCTCGTAATCGTGACCTCGAAAGTATTCGATACTGGGGACGAGTGCGATGTCGAGCTTGCCTGAAACGAGGTGATCAGCCAGTCGGCTGGGAAAATCAAGGCGAATTTGGGTCTCGGGGAGTAATTCCGCCAGCCCTTCGACCAGTGGCTTTGAGTTCAGGTAGCTGACCGCTCCGATTCGTAAGACCGTTTCCGACGTCTTCATTCCGTGAATTCGTCCGACCGGCAGAGTTCCCCTTTCGGAGGGGTTGGCTCGTTCTGGCAAAGTTGGTGTGCGAGTTTTCATGATTCCGTCGTGTTGGTAATCCCTCAATTCGGCGATTAGGATGCGTCATCCCGTCGCGGCTGACAAGGAAAGAACCGTTTTGTCACGCCGGATTTAACGGGTGGCATGGAAAACGACAAGTTCGGAAAGCTTTTTATGAC
>JBAXBD010000131.1:0-11507 GCA_037142165.1 Schlesneria sp.
GATCAGGGGCCTTTGTTATGGATTCAAGAGGAAAGCAGCCGAATTCCTGTTCGAGCAACCGCTTCCTCAAGAACTCGCTCAAATGCCTCAAAATCATCGGGGGACGAAAAGATCGGCGTCCGCGCATTAGCACGGTTCAGAACGTGGTAAATCCAACCACCCGCTGCGACTGATTTTGGTCGTCCCATGCCATGAACCTACCGATTTTCCCGACCGTCGTCAACAAGAATGGTTCCTGACACCTTTTCTTATCGTGCGGGAATTTCGGGTAAATCGGGATAGAAGCCGATGATATTTTGCGTTTACTCAACGCTCGAATGGAGTTGCCCGCGTGTAAGCCATCGTCAACAAGACCCGATCTCACACGAGCCCAAGCACCGAATTGTGCCAGAGAAAACAAACGGGACAGCTCGTGGGAAATGCGTTTGGGGGCAAAAAGTCCCTCAGAGTCTCGCCAGCGATCACTCCGCTGTCTTCAAGCTGCTGAACAAACTTTTCAAGAGGGACCGCCATAGCCAGTAGCCTCGCTCGAAGGCAACGACAAACAATGATACGATTCTCTACGAAAGTTGCACCATTTGCCAGAGAATTGGGTCAGTCAACGCCCTCCGATCCTACTTCTTCTTTTCGCTTTGTTTCCAGAACTCCGCTGATGATTTGTTGTTGATCGTCTCCAAAGTCTTGATGGAGCGAAGGATTTCTGTGTCCCGTTCGGGCTTGAAGTCGAACAAAAGGTTCTTAAGTGGCAGTTCCCTCAGTATCGAAAAGTCTGAAACTTTTGTTCGCTGACATAATAATTCTTGCAGCGGCATCCCCCTCAGCACTGAAATATCAGAAACTTTTGTATCACCAAAAGACAAGTATTCGAGCTTCATGTTCGTCAGAGGCGACAAATCACTGACTTGTGAATGTCCGAAGCTAATCCGAGTGATCTTCATTCCATCCAAAGGAGAAAGGTCATAGACCTTTTTCGCCTCGTCAAAGTGAAGCTCCCTTAAGGGCATCCCTTTCAGCGGCATCAAATGCGAAACATTTGAACCCACAAAAGAAAGTACAGTGAGCGGCATTTCTTGAAGCGGTAACAAATTAGAAACTTGAGTGAAATCGCAGCGAAGCGAAACCAGTTTCATGTCGTTTAGCGGTGAGAGATCGGAAACCTTTCCTTTGCCGATTCCGCTTCCAGAACAGTTGAGATCGGTCAAACCGGTTAAAGCCCGCACTGGAGAAATATCTTTCACGTTGTTTGAAAGAAAGCCGATGCTCTTAACAACATCTTTCTCGATGACAGGAGTGCCAACCCCTCCAGCATCCGTCAACTTCCCATCGAATCCCGGATTGAGTTCCTTCAACTTCTTGCTGACCGCTTCCACCTGCTTCTCGGCAGGCATCGCTTGCACGTGTTTTATCCAACTATCGAAACCGGGAATTTGGAATGCCAGTTTCGATGGCTTTTTGAACTCCCCATCGTCGAATTTCTTCCAGAACTGATCTGGAGTGAACTTGTTTTTATCGTCCCAACCAATTCCGATGCTCTTGAGGCTTTTCATCTGGCGAATTGCGTCTAAACCACTGAGGATCGTCGTGGGGTTGAAAATCAAGTTATCCAACTCAATTCCCCGCAGTGGCTCAACATTCGTGACCTTGGTACCAAGAATATTCAAATCCTTCAGCGGCATCCCTTTGAGTGGCGACAAATCAAACACTGGAGTTTGCCCCAAGTCTGCGACTCTGAGCGTCATTCCGATCAACGGTGTTAGATTTGATACGTTGGTACCCGGGCACACAATCTCTCGTAAAGGCATTCCAACTAAAGGAGTGATGTCTGCAAGTGAGGGATTCTGAGAGCATTCGATACGAACAAGGTGCATCCCATTCAGCGGCGACAGGTCGAACAATCCGCCATTTGCCCGCGAGCCAACGTTGCTGCTGCCCCTGCAAACCAGAACCTTTAATCCCGTTAATGCCCTCAGAGGGGATAGATCGCTTAACCGATCCGTAAAGACTTTCAGCTCCGTGACCACCCCATCGACAATCGACGGCGGACCTTGTGCGTAGGAATTTGCGAGCTTCCCATCAAATCCCGGATTCAACTCCATCAATTTTGTCGAGACGGCCTTCAACTGCTTTTCGGCAGGCATCGCTTGCACGTCTTTCACCCATTGCTGGAAGGCGGGGCTGTTCCATTTTTCGGAAGAACTGTTCTGAGGTGAAATTTCTGCGACCCTGATATTTCGGAATCGCACCGCATTTTTCTGAGATTGCAGGCCGATCCGGCCTTTTGTTCGTTTCCATGCGGGATAGGCGTTGGGGCGGCTTGCCAATTCGCTCACGTCCAGCTTGAGTACTTCTGTCCCATTGACGGCGATCTTTAATTTGCCGGAGTGAAGGTTCATTTCCAGCGAATTCCACGCATCCCCCGACTTTTCTTTGGCCGGTTGTTTCACAGGAATAAATCCCGCATCCACGTTGTTGGCCAGGTCCGACCAGACCCCTCCCGTGGCCCAACCGGCAATCTGACCGATCTGAACTTCCAGATGTTCTTTGTCTGCCGGTGAAGCGAGAATGGCAACGCCGCTGTTTGACCCTTCTTCTGTCTGATACTCCAATTTCAACACAAATTCGGCGTATTCGTTATTTGTGAGCAGCCAACCACTACCTTTTCCGGTTGCCGTTAAGACATGTCTGGAAGCGTCCACTTTCCAGTTACTTTGGTCGCCATCGAGTGTCCATCCTGTCAGATCTCGACCATTAAAAATTTCCACGAATTTGAGGTCGTCTAATGGAATCTGACTGACGGCCGCCCCGGCCACCGCTCCGTTCACGAGCGGTTTCAACTCCGCCCGGATCGTCACGGTCTTTCCAGACTTAATCTCAAAACGGTCTGTGAAGATTTCGAAGCCGTCCTTCTGAACCCTCAGCCGATGCTTCCCCGGTACAACCGTGATCGTGATCGATCCTTCCTCTCCCTTGCGGGTAATCTCAACCTTGTCCTTTTCATTCAGCACTTTGACGTCAGCATCAGGCTCAGTCACCTTGACGACTAATGTGCCCTCCCCAACCCTGGTCTTCATATTGATGACCACTCCGGCCAGCAGGAATAGCGCCGCCAGAACCGCCGCGCCGATCAGAAGCAGTTTTTTCTGGTCGTTGAGAAGCGAATTCGTCCGTTTTGGGGCGGGATTGTTAGGCTGCGTCTTCGTGCGGACCGGTTTTGTCGGAGCCGATGGGAGATTGTCGAGGAAGTTTGTGAAGCTCGCCACAGGGGACGATTCGTTCCCCTTGCTTTTGGACGAAAGATTTAAGTTGTCCGTCGTTTCCCGTGTCAGGGATGGCAACGCCATCACTGGTGACGAAACCGATGTGTTTTGTACAAGAATCGGCTGACCAGTTTCTGAAGGCTGAATACTAACGGTGTTCGCTGGACCAGAACGGCAGCGTTCCAGGGCGGCAATCACTTCCGTCATCGTCTGGTAACGATCTTCGGTTTTCTTGGCGACCATCTTCTTGAAGACTGCGTCAAGCGGTTCCGGGACGTCGGCACGTGACGAACGCAACGAAGGGATCGGTTGTTCCCGATGAGCCAGCAACTTCATCATCAGCGTGTTGCCTTGATAGGTTGCCGTGCCGGTCAGCAGATAAAAGAGCGAACAACCTAAGGCATAGATGTCTGTTCGGGCATCAGCCGTCCTCGTGTCCATCGCTTGTTCGGGAGACATGTAATCGACAGTCCCCATCACGATCCCGGTGCTTGTCAGGCCGGCTTGTGCTGCAGCGTCGTTATCGCTACTCAGGCGAGCCAGTCCCATATCCAGAATCTTCACTGATCCCTTCTTGTCGAGCAGCAGGTTGGCCGGTTTGATGTCCCGGTGAACAATCCCTTCGGCATGAGCGGCCTCCAGTCCTTTGGCGGCTTGCAGGATGTAGTTGACTGCCGTTTCAACCGCTAAACATCCATCCTTCTAAACAAGGGCCGACAGATCACTCCCATCCACGAATTCCATCACAAGAAAGTGGACACCATTGGCACAGTCGGCGTCATGCGCCGCGACAATATTGGGATGACTGATCTTCGCAGCCGCCTTCACTTCCCGTTCAAAACGGGCGATCGCGGCGCTGTTTTTCGTCATGTGGGCTGGCAGCACCTTCACCGCGACCAGGCGATCCATTCGCAGATGCCGAGCTTTATACACCTGCCCCATGCCACCCGCCCCGATCTTTTCCATCAGGACGTAGTTGCCTAGAACGAGCGTTTTTCCCTTCCCCTTAGAAACAACCTCCGCCTGAAATCTCGTCAGTTTTTTCTTGCGTACCAGTTCCAGAGCCAGCTCTTCAGCATTCTGGGGAGATGCCCTGGGGGGCAAAAAGTCCTTCAGCGTTTCGCCAGAGACGATACCGCTGTCTTCAAGCTGCTGAATAAACTTTTCGAGAGGGAGGGCCATGGCAAGAAGCTTCATTCAAAGGCAAAGAGGTGCAAAGCCAGGATTCTGCACGAAAGTCGAGGCCTTTGCCAGAGAATTGGGTCAGTTTATGACATTCCCTGGATGGCCGTTAACCATCAAGATCCTCTAATAACACTTGCAATCGTACCTGTAGTTCAGGCGAGAATCGATCAACCCAGGTTGCACCGATCAAGCCGATCGAAATCATTTCGAGCAAGTGGACTTTGTCCTTGCGACGGAATGAGGTCCGTTTCATCTTGATCAAACATTTTGAAAACCCTCTCTCAGTGTAGACCAGAGAACGGAAAGGGAAAGCACGGGCCGCAGTGCGCCTGAACAAGCCCCAGCGATCGCGTTCCGCCAATCTATCTCGCTCGGAGTACGTCCCGTCAGATCGCCGATTTCTCGAGATCCGACGCCGGAAATTTCTCGGATGTATTTTCGATTTCCGGATTGGCGATGATACACGTGAAGTCAAACGTTGCGACTCGCGTGCCTCGCGAACGCAAATTCACTAGACTACAAATGACGTGTTCGATGTCGTCAAACCGCTCGGTCGTTGTCTGGCCGTTTTGTGGAGATGTCATCGGCACCCTTGTTTCATTCACACCCGAAATAGACCTTGAGATTGAAATAAAACATGGCGGAATTTCAGACACAATTGCTCGTGCTCGGTGGTGGTCCTGGGGGATATCCTGCGGCGTTCGAAGCGGCAGATCACGGAATGCAGGTTATGCTCGTTGACGAAGGAGCACGACCCGGTGGAGTCTGTCTTAATCGGGGCTGTATCCCGTCGAAGGCGCTGCTGCATGTCGCCAAGATGATTAACGAAACACACGAATCCGCGGCGATTGGTGTGACCTTCACTCCGCCAAAGATCGATCTGGCGAAATTGCGGGAATGGAAAAACAACGGAGTTGTCGGCAAGCTTTCCGGCGGGGTTGCCGAGTTATGCCGGGTTCGCGGCGTGAAACTGATCAGTGCTCGCGGGACATTTCTTAGCCCGACGAAGATCGAGCTGAAATACGCCGACGGCAAAACCGACACCGTGACATTTGAAAAGGTGATCATTGCCACAGGTTCATCCCCCGCGATGCCGCCTGTTTTTCAAATCGGTGATCCACGCGTAATGGACTCGACGGGTGCCCTTGAACTGGCGGATATTCCCGGTTCGTTGCTCGTTGTTGGTGGCGGATATATCGGTCTGGAAATGGGTTCGTTTTATGCGGCGCTCGGCTCCAAAGTCACCGTCGTCGAATGGACAAAAGAGCTCCTTCCCGGTGCTGACCGCGATCTGGTTCGACCGCTGCAGAAACGACTGGAAACTCATTTTGCCGCAATTCATCTCAACACGAAGGTGGAAGGCCTGAAGGCCGCAAAGAATGGAATTACCGCAAAACTGACGGGCGAAGGGGTCGCTCCTGAGCAGACATTTGACCGAGTCTTAATCGCGATCGGTCGCCGTCCGAACAGCAAAGGTTTCGGTCTGGAAACGACCGGTGTCGAAGTCGATGAAAAAGGATTCATCAAGGTCGATCGTCAGCGTAAAACGAATGTTGCTAACATTTATGCCATCGGTGACGTCGCCGGGGAACCAATGCTGGCTCATAAGGCGACCCGTGAAGCCAAGGTCGCTGTCGAAGCAATGAACGGTGGTCCGGCCGAATTCGATAATATTGCGATCCCTGCCGTCGTTTTCACCGACCCGGAAGTTGCCTGGTGCGGCCTGACCGAACCCGAAGCCATCGCCAAGAACCGTGAAGTCAAAGTCGTCAAGTTCAACTGGGCCGCTTCGGGACGAGCCATCACACTGGCTCGAAGCGAAGGGCTGACAAAGATGATCGTTGACCCCAAAACCGAACGGATTCTTGGAGTCGGCATCGTTGGAGTGGGTGCGGGTGAAATGATTGCCGAAGCGACTTTGGCAGTCGAAATGGCCGCTGTGGCGCGTGATCTGGCGGAAACCATTCACGCTCATCCAACACTCAGCGAAACCGTGATGGAAGCGGCTGAAAGCGTCTATGGCCAGGCGACACATTCGTACAAACCAAAACGCTGATCATTTAAGCAGGTATCGAATTCCTTCAATCTAATTCGATTCGGATCTGTTGGCATGGATCTGCGTTCGTAACTGGATGGATGCCAAAGCGCGAAGTAAGATTTTCGACACAACGATAAAGCGGAGGGCACCATGCAAGCTGTGACTTTGAAAGACGCGAAACGCAATCTTTCGCGACTTGTCGATCAGGTGCTCGCCGACGCAGAACCTCGAATTGTCGTGAGTGATTCGGGCCAGCAGGTGGTTGTCATGCCTCTCGACGAATTCAATTCGTGGAAAGAAACATTGTATTTGCTCGGCAATCCGTCCAATGCAGCGCATTTGCGGCGATCGATCGCAGAACTTGAGTCAGGCTTGACGGCAAAGTATGAGTTGACTGAGGAATGAATCTCACATTCACGCCATCTGCCTGGGGTGATTACCAGTGGTTTCAGCAAAGCGATCGCAAACTGTTGAAGCGAATTAACCAGGTGATCCAGGACATACTTCGAACTCCCTTTGAGGGAATTGGCAAGCCCGAACCGCTCAAGGGAGATCTGTCTGGATATTGGTCACAACGTATCAATGACGAGCATCGGCTGGTACACACAGTCAAGGCAGATTTCGTATTCATCATTGCTTGCCGCTACCACTACGGCAATTAAGTCACTTTGGTTGCCACTTATCCGACAAGTTTTTTAACCGTCGTCGGTTACCAGCGGCGAGCGATTTCGCGAGATCGTTCATAAGGACTCGGGGCTGGAGCCTGCATCTGAGTGTTCAGCCAACCGAGCTTGTACAACACGATTGTCATTCCCAGTCCGGCGACAAAACCGCCCACGTGTGCCCACCAGGCAACCCCCGCTCCGCCAGCTTCGGTCCGGAAACCAGAAAAGATCTGAATCGCAAACCAGATCCCTAAAAATAACGGGGCGGGCACCGGCATCAATCTGGAAAAAATGCCGAACGGGACAAGCGACATGACCGAGGCCTTCGGATAAAGCCAGAGGTATGACCCCATGACGCCTGCGATGGCTCCGCTGGCACCAATCGTCGGGATAAACGAATTGGCATCCACGGCGATATGCATGATTCCCGCCGCCACTCCACTGACGAGATACATCAGTGCAAACCCGAAGTGACCGAATCGATCTTCGGTGTTGTCTCCGAAGATGTAGAGGAACCACATGTTGCCGATGATGTGCATCCAGCCTCCGTGCAGGAACATGCAGGTTGCCAAAGTGAATAGCGGTGGGACCGGTGATTTGAGATCGACAATTTCCCGTTCGAGGCGTCCTCTTTCGGTCCGGGTTTCGACAACAACCTGGTTTTCTTTTGGATGAGTGACGCGAATGGGAATCATCCCAAACTCACGAACGATTCTCTCGCCCCCTTCCGGTGCGCGCAGTTGCAGGAAAAAGGCCACTGAGCATGCCGCAATGATAGCGTAACTGACAAACGGGAATCGCGAGGCAGGAACATCGTCCCAAAGCGGAAACATGCTGAAGATCCTTTCATCGATCTACGAATGACTCGAGCACTCGGGCGAAAGCACCGTACGTTCCCGCATCAAATAACACGAATCTTACCAGCGTGGGTGAGGCATGTCCCCTCAAAAACAGTACGACTTCTTCGATCGAATTTTCAGCAGCGAGATCGACAGGAAAGCGATAGGCACCCGTGCTGATTGCGGGAAACGCGAGACCAGTACAATTGTTTTTCAATGCCAATTCCAAGCAGCGGCGAATACAAGAACGCAGCAGTTCGGTCTCGCGCTGTTGCCCACCGCGCCAGACGGGCCCGACCGCATGAAACAAAAACTTTGCCGGTAACAACCCGGCGCCAGACACGACAGCATCCCCGGGCGGGCAGCCGAGCGGGTAACGGGCTCGCGTTTCTTCCATCACACTGGGGCCAGCCCCCCGGTGAATAGCACCATCCACGCCGCCACCTCCCGCGAGTTGGGGATTGGCCGCGTTCACAATGGCGTCGATTTCCTGCAGGGAAATGTCCCCCTGCACGAGTTCTACTCGACTTGAATCAAACTGAACTTTCATTACGGGCGATCTCTGTAATCCTCACCACATAAACTTACGCAAAACGCGAAGATTCCAAGCACGGAAGTTTTTAACATTAATCAGGCAATTGAGTAATATTCTGAACAATTTGAAACATGCGAAAGAGTTCTCACCACGAATATGAATGAATCGCACGAATAAGAATCAAGAGAAATTTAATCAAAACCGGCTGAGTACGTGTACCGGGGGAGGAAACCCGAACGTAAAAGTTGCGTGAACGAACCCCGAATCATCTTATTCGTCAGATTCGCACTACTAACGTTTCGATTCTATGCGTGCCGCGAAACTTGTGCAGGAAAAAAGAACCTCGGGGTTTACTTCACCCGGCTCGTCTGGTCAACGTGCGAACGATCACCCTATTCTGAACCCGTCGTCCGACGCGCGTCACCCGGCTGGGCCGGTCAGGTAACCAGATTCGGCTTCGCACCCCGATTAATCAAGAAGGTCGCAATTTCTTGAAGAAAGGGTTGAACAATCGCCGTTGCTGCCGCCGGCAATTCAGCCTCAACTAATGCTTGATCCATCAGCGAAACCCATCTGTCGCGGACAGTCTGGTCAATCGCAAACGGCGCATGTCGCATTCGCAACTGCGGATGCCCCCGTTCGTGCAGGTAGCGATCAGGGCCGCCGAATCGAAAGATCAAAAAACTTCTCAGTCGGTGTTCCGCCCCGGCGAGATCTTCAGGCGGGTAGAGTGGCCCCAGCAGATTGTCGGAGGGAACCTGACGATAGAATGCAGCGACCAGTCGCTCAAAACCAGCATCGCCGATCAGGCTGTAGACACTTGAAATTGCAGCTTCGTCAGGCATATGTCGGCCTATTGTTTTGAAACAGTCGAGGCGTCCACATCGTCTTCTCGAATCGGTTGTGGATCGCCTTCTGCACGCAGTCGACCGTTCTTCAAAAAATTGATTGTGTGCTGGTGTGCTTCATCGCTCCACAATAAGCGTGAGTGAAGCGCGTAAACGGTAGTAAAGTCAGCGGCTCCTGGCAATTTCGTGCTTGCCACCGTCACCGTTCCATCATCGTCACCGGGGATTAATGGATTCCAACCTGTGGGTGTACCACGCGAACCCGCAATGACTGCAAACTCGAATTTCGGGATCGGCAGTTTCGGAATCAACCCGTCCGTTCGCGTCCCCAATTGGCGGCCTCCAGGACCGGCTGCTGTTCGAAGAATCCAGTACTGTTGAGTCAGATCAGCCAGTTCAGCACCTTGATTGGGAGTTCCCAGCATGACCATTCGTTTAATGCGGGGATCGTCGTATTCCATTGTATAAGCCCGGACAACCAATCCACCCATGCTGTGCGTGACGAAATTGATCTCGTCAATCCCGTCCAACGACTGAATCAACTGATTCAGATATCGTGCCGCCTCGGGAATGCTCACTTGAGTGCTCGGATAATCAAATTCGACTGCGGAATACCCCGCCTTTTCAATATTCGCACCGAACTTGACCATACATCTCGACGATTGCAGCAACCCGTGAATTAAGATGACAGCGGGGCCCTTCATCGGTGCGAGTTTTTTTTCCGCTGAAATACGCTTCAACCTGGCATGACAATCATCGAACGAACCCAACGTATGGCAGAGATCGTCAGGATCGATCAATCGATAATCCTTCGAGAAGACGTTCTGCTGAATTCGCCAGCCTTGAAAGTGGTGTACGTCACCCCAGAACTGGCGTCCACCAACCGTTTTTGAATACATCGCCTCGTCGGCGTGCTTTTTGATTGTTTCAACCCACGATGTTGCCAACGATTCCTCTGCCCAGAGGCGAGAGACCGCCAGCAGCAGCAAACTGCTCGTCCAAACCGTCAGTCGAGTGAAAAGTCTCATCAGAAACCCTTTTTCCGCAGATCGTCATCTTACAACGCTTGAATTGTTGCCAAACCTTCAAATTAAGGAAAGATGTTTCTGTTTGCTTCGAACAGTTCGTCACAATCCCGTGTTTCACGGCGCTCTCATGAATTTCGGAAAGCCGGAACAACTTTTGTTTTCAGGCTTGTTTTCCCGTCGATTCGAAGATTCAACGCATCGATCGCAAGTGGATTGTATACGAGTCGAGATTCGAAGTCTCATTGATTCCGTGCAAGAGGGGTTTCGCCTTGTTGCCTGACTGACGGATTAGCGAGTAAGCTCTCAATCCGCCAAGATTGACCTACCTCTGGTTTGAATTCCAAAAGTTTTTCCTATGCACGCAGAAATTATATCCGTCGGAACAGAACTGACGACGGGAGCCAAGCTCGATACCAATAGTCAGTGGCTCAGTCTTGAACTGGCTGAAATCGGTATTCAGGTTCTGGCACATTTGACGATCTCCGACGACCTTGATGCGATGGCCGAAGCGATTCGGACAGCGGCGGATCGCTCGGAAATCGTCCTGATCACGGGCGGTCTTGGACCGACCCTTGACGATTTGACGCGAGAAGCGATGGCAAAGTTCGGAAATGTGGAACTCGTTCGACACGAGCCATCTCTGGAACATGTCAAAGAAATGTTCGCCAAACGAAACCGACCGATGCCGGAACGAAACGTGATGCAGGCGATGTTTCCCAAGGGGAGCGAGCCTTTGCCGAACCCGCGCGGGACCGCACCGGGAATCTGGATGACCTACCAGCGAAAGGATGGCAGCATTTCTCACGTCGCTGCAATGCCGGGCGTTCCGAGCGAAATGAAACAAATGTTCCGGCAGCAGGTTCTTCCTCGACTAGACGGAAGCGGACAAGTCATTCGTCGAGCACGTATTAATCTGTTCGGCGTCGGTGAATCGCAGGCAGAAGAGATCCTCGGGGATCTGACCGCCCGCGGTCGCGACCCTGACGTCGGTATCACTGTTCACGAAGCAACAATCACGTTGAGGATTACCGCCGCCGCCGGATCGGTAGATGAATGTGCCGACAAGATCGAAAAGACGAGAGAAGCAATCCTGAACCGGATGGGAACGTTGG
>JBAXBD010000132.1:0-11499 GCA_037142165.1 Schlesneria sp.
CAATAATCGTCGCCTGAACATAGTTCCCACCGGCGGTCTGTGAGCTCACTCGTCCAGCGTCTTCGAAAATCGCGATCGTATTACTGGTACCGTCGGTGGTGTCGCCAATTCGGTTGCCGAACAGACCAAATGCACTGTCCTTGGCAGAACCCCAGGCCGTCGCAGTACTAGGATCACGGACGCTGATGCCGTTGGGGCAAGCTCCGCCACTCAGCGAAACATTGTTGGATGGGCAAAGATCAACGTAAGCGACTGGCATGTAATCGGTTAAACCGAAGCCGAGCGTGTCAGCAGCGCTGATGGCGTTGCTTGGACAAAGGAATGCTGGGATCTTGTTTTGTGCGGCTTTGGCGTTACCGGTGATCGTACCTTCCGAGTAGTGAAGCCCAAAGTTGAATTGGTTGTACAATGGGGCCTGATCGATAAACGGCAGGGCCTGGATAAAGAAAGAAACTGGGAAAATCCCCTTCGTGTAGGGAGCACCGAGGTTCAGACCTTCACCGGCGGTTGGGAACCGACCATAGGTTCCTTCATAGTTGTGGGCGGCAAGTCCCATCTGCTTGATGTTGTTCTTGCACTGCGTGCGGCGAGCGGCTTCCCGAGCCTGTTGAACGGCGGGGAGCAACAGGGCGATCAAAACAGCGATGATGGCGATCACCACCAGCAGTTCGATCAGTGTAAATGCTTTGCGGAACGGCTTCTTCGACATACTGACAAATTCCTTAGACGAGTGAAACAAACCAAAACTGGACAAAACAAAAAAGGGATAAAAAACTGCAAATCCTTGCAACCCTCTGTCCATCTTCCCAAACAGCGGAAACTAGAACCATTGAAACGCAATAGTAGCGCGATCGCTTCGAATTTCAAATTTAAAAAATATTTTCCCCAAAAACGACCCTGGCAAGTGAACTGCCTGCCAGTTTTGCGGGGACCATTCTCGCGCAAAATTAAATTGCAATCGGCATCATCTTGTTAACCTCGAGGGGTGATTGTTAAGAAATCACGAACGACGAAGACTTCCAGCACGAAGCGGAGATCCCGAACGATCGATCCTTTCCACAAGAAAAATTGCCAAATGGGTTGAGTGCCCGCGTAAACGATCCAAAATCATGCAGCAAAACTTACAGAACATTTGTGAAGATTTTGTTAAGAAAACCTTAATATTAAATTAAATTGTTAACAAAAAAGGGGGGGTTGGAAACTGACGATGGAAAGGTCTTTACCAATTCCCATACAATTTTAGCCCCGAGTGGTCATTAGCCCGACGCGCAAGCGAGGGTCTTATTCCCTGTCAAATCAAAGAAAAGACCCCTCATATGCGCATCGGGCTAGAGTTTCACGCTGCTGTTGGAAACAATACCGTAAACTATTAACAAATAAAACCTTGCATCGAATCGAATTGCAGGGAATGCGTGACTAATCTGCTTTAGAGACTTTTTCTCAGTCCCTTCCATTTTGCACGTCTATCGACGAAGAAACCCCTCGGCAGTAGCACCACCGAGGGGTTCATTTCACTGGAGAGGCTCACAAAAACTGAGCGTTTCTTAACCGATCTTAGAAATCGCCAACAACACCACCATCGGCGCGATCGCACAGCTTGCGGATCGTGTCGGTGTCAACGTTTTGCGAGATGAATCGGACCGAACCGTCTGCGAGCAGAGCATGGCAGCCGCCAACGTGGAGGCTGAATGGCTCGTCGTTTGGACCACAGTTGTTGTTTGTCCAAGGGCAGGTCGCGGGACCGCCGACAGGAGTTGCGTTCTGGTTGATAATCCCCTCTGAAACTTTAGAGGTGTTTTGAGCGTAAGAGGAACCTGAAACACCGTTGCCGGTATCTCCGTCAGCCCAACGATTTGGGCAGGTCTTTGTACCGCCTGAACCGCACATGTTACCTGCGGTCCAACCTGGGGCTAGACCAATAATCGTCGCCTGAACATAGTTCCCACCGGCGGTCTG
Source organism: Schlesneria sp. (assembly GCA_037142165.1). Lineage (GTDB taxonomy): Bacteria > Planctomycetota > Planctomycetia > Planctomycetales > Planctomycetaceae > Schlesneria. Next base: position 1,957 of record JBAXBD010000132.1, read on the forward strand.
TGAGCTCACTCGTCCTGAGTCTTCGAAGATCGCAATCGTGTTACTGGTACCGTCGGTCGTATCGCCGATTCGGTTACCAAACAGACCAAAGGCGCTGTCCTTGGCGGAACCCCATGATGCTGCTTGAGATGGATCACGAACACCGATGCCGTTAGGACAAGCTCCGCCGCTCAGCGAAACATTGTTGGTTGGGCAGAGATCGACATAGGCGATTGGCATGTAGTCAACCAAACCGAAACCGAGTGTGTCAGCAGCGTTAATCGCGTTGCTTGGGCAAAGGAATGGCGGGATCTTGTTCTTGGCGGCAGCGGCGTTGCCGGTGATCGTGCCTTCCGAATAGTGAAACCCAAAGTTGAACTGGTTGTACAACGGGGCTTGATCGATAAACGGCAAGGCTTGGATGAAGAACGAGACTGGGAAAATCCCCTTCGTGTAAGGAGCACCGAGGTTCAGACCTTCACCGGCAGTTGGGAACCGACCGTAGGTTCCTTCGTAGTTGTGAGCAGCAAGACCCATCTGCTTCATGTTGTTTTTGCACTGCGTGCGGCGGGCTGCTTCCCGAGCCTGCTGAACGGCTGGCAACAAAAGGGCGATCAAGACGGCGATGATGGCGATGACCACCAGCAGCTCGATCAATGTAAATGCTTTACGAAACGGCTTCTTCGACATTCTTACTTTTTCCTTAAACGTGTGAAACAAACCAAAAATGGACAAAGTCCAAAGGTAATCAATTGCGGTTCCATGCAGGCCACGGTCTATTCTCCGTGACAGCAGATCAACAAACTCTAGTTCTACCATCTGCGAGCGCGACGAGTCTTAAATTAAAAAAACGATTCTCCTGGTAATTCAATCCTGGCAAGCAAAACATCCCTGATGAACCGCCCGCCAGCTTCGCGGTTGCCACCAACGTGAATCCCCTCGATTCTAGAAATCAATCATTCAGAACCGATGAACGAACCGAGAATTTCACGCTAAACCTGAAATCTCGAAAACGTAATACCGACTCGACTCTCTCAGCCAACAATTTGACGAAACGCCATTTCAGGGGCGAGGCGCGCCCCTTTTCACGGTTAAACAGAGTTTAGGTTCGGAAGTGAATAAATTGTGTTGGAAGTATTAATTTTCTGCGAATACGGGCGCCGAGTATCGCTTGCCTGCGACCCTCAGGTTAGGCGCTGGATCGAGTGACAGATCAACTCTTCCTATCACTTCGAACATCGATGCACGAGCGATCGCAAACGCCACACGAGAAATGACGCCTCGGTTTTCGACAGAAGCTCCGAGCCACCCGCTTCACTTCGAGGCGCGGTTAAACGACAGGGATTGCATCGACGCAGGCGGATCAGCGTCCAGTCGAGTTCTTCCAGCGTTGCCGCAACTCCGACTTATCGCAACGTCCCGACGAGAAATGACGCCTCGGCTTACGGCAATCCCACCGCTCCGCTCCCGCTTCTCTTCGAGGCGAGGTTAAACGATCGGATTGCAATGGCTCAGGCGGATCGGTGTCCATCCAGTTTCTTCGAGTGTCTTTAACGAGCGGCGTATGCGCCGAGGGTCGCACCATCGCTTTTCCGAATCCCCGCAGCCAGACATTCTCGAAGTACGTCTGCAGCACGAATCACCTGCCTTTGATTTACGTTCAGATGCGTACATGCCCGAAGTCGCTGAGGCCCCGTCGGATTGATCTTCACACCCCTCTGTAGCAGCGTCGCTGACAACTGAGCAGCGGTCCCGAATTCCGGTTTAATCTCAAAAAACACGAGGTTGGATTCCACATCGGCGACGTTGATTCGAATTCCGTCAATCGCCGCGATCGATTCGGCAAAGACTCGAGCATTGTCGTGATCTTCCGACAAACGATTGATATGATTTTCGAGTGCATAAATCGCTGCGGCTGCCATCATCCCTGCCTGACGCAGTGCACCGCCGAACAATTTTCGTGCCCGTCTGGCCCGCTGAATCGTGGCGTTGTCGCCGACGAGAATCGATCCCATTGGACAACCGAGTCCCTTGGAAAAGCAAATCGACACGGAATCGACGTGACTGGTAAACTCTTTTGCACTGTAACCCGCTGCGATCGCCGCGTTGAACAGACGGGCTCCATCCAGATGGACTTTCAGACCATGAGACCGCGCCCATTCTCCGACGCGTTTCACCTGATCCAGTGGCCAGACACGCCCCCCGCCAAGATTGGTTGTATTCTCGATACACACCAGGCGAGTGATACAACAATGCTGATTGTCTGGACGGATCTTCCCTTCCAGATCCTCAACATCCAGTAATCCGCCTCGTCCGCGAAGGCAGCGAGCTGAAACGCCGCTGAGAGCTGCAGGACCACCCGCTTCATAGTTCACGATGTGACCGGTCTCATCAATCAGGATTTCGTCACCCTGCTGACAATGAGCCCGAATTGCCATCTGGTTTGACTGAGTTCCCGAACAGTTGTAAACGGCAGCTTCTTTATCAAGCAGATCGGCGACCATCCGTTCCAGTCGATTGACGGTCGGATCTTCACCCGACATGTCGTCCCCGACTTCGGCACTGGCAATGGCAGCGCGCATGTCGGGGGTCGGCTTCGTAACAGTATCGCTGCGGAGATCAATCATTTCTTCGCTGATCGGTGGTCTCATCGCTTCTTCACAACCTTCTTTGTCCGAATTTGATAATTGCCACGCTTTTCGTCGAATTCGAGTTCAATCAGCCCTTCGTCTTCGATGTCGTGCAGCAGATCGCTGAATGTTCCGTAGCCGTAGTAACCTTCATTGAAGCCGGGATGAACCCGTTTGATTGCCTGCTTGAGCATCGAACCCCAGATCGGCGGGTCATAATCCTGCTCAAGCGAATTGAGTACCTCCAGTAATCGATCAAACGCCTCCTGCGTCTTGCCTTCTTTTTTCACCCCGGCTTTCGCCACAATGGCAGGCTTTTGTGCTACGCGAATCAAATCGTCGTAATAGATGAACTCGTCACAGTTCGCGATCAACAGATCTGAAGTGGAGCTTTTGACCCCGCATCCCAGAACCCGTTTGTTATTCTCTTTCAACTTGGAAACGAGGGGCGAAAAATCGCTATCCCCAGAGATCAAGGCGAACACGTCGATGTGTTGTTTCGAATAACAAAGGTCGATCGCATCCACGACCATACGGATATCAGCACTGTTTTTACCGCTCATCTTGCTTTGAGGGATATCGATTAATTCGATCCCCTGCGCATGGAATTCGCGAACTGCATCACGGTAGTTGCTCCAGTCACAATACGCTCTCTTATGGACAATTCGCCCTTTTTCCAGCAACCGCTTAAGAATCAATTGAATCTGGAACGCACCCGATTTCATGTGCCGGACCCCGATCGCCAGATTCTCAAAATCCACAAAAACAGCGATCAGGGGCTCATCAGACATGAAGGACTGCCTTTAGTTTCGGAAAAGAGATTTTGCCACAGATGCACAGAGACTGACACGGACCATATGCAAAAGATTTGTAACCACGAATCTGACGAATTCCACGAATAAGAATCAGGAGGAAATTTTGGTTGTCCTTCACGAAATCCGCCCTTTTGTCAGCGCTGAATTACTCGCAAATGCTGCCGAAAATACCAGACGCATAGCTTAACGAGTGTCAACCCCGCCGCCGCTCCGGTGACATCAAATATCCAGTCGAAAATATCGGCGTCTCGAGCAACCAGGAGCTGTGTCAACTCGTCAAACGCCCCGTAAAACGCAAGGATGATCCAGGCAATCAACACGCTCGACCACGTGTATGCCCCCTGAGTGACCCTCAGCGACATGAACAAGATCGCCAGCCCGGCATACGCCCAGAAATGGACGAACTTATCGGAATTACCTGGCAATAATCCGTCTGGAACCTTTGTATGAGTCCCATAAAACAACGCCCCCCAATAAACGCACAACATCAGAAGGACTACACGGGTCGCCAGTGATGTTTTTGGCTGATCTGAATCGGATTGCGATGAAACAGGCGCGCTCGAGTTGGACATCGCGTTTCTATTTACTCCAAATCCGATTCGGGAGCGTCACTACTATCTGGTACATCAGCGTCCAGGCGATCACCAAACTCGTCAGGAGCTTTTTCGCTGCGAGATTCACTGCGAGGGCGTGGATTTGGCCTGGAATCATGCCGCGGTTTGGCTTCTCGCCTTGGTCGATCGTTATTTGATTGACCGGCCTCCGCTCGATCGTCCGCATGTTTGTCCTGATCGGGCGAAGTGGACTTTGATGCTTTGGTGCTGACAACGGTCAGTACGTCTTTTGCATCGGTCATTACCTGACGTTGTCCTTCGTACAGAATCACCAGCTTTTGTGCCAGCAATTCCTGACCGATCACCTTCCCCGTCCCTTGTTTCGTCACCACGGTCGCACCGACTGGCGGCATCTCTTTTCGGTGTTCTTCATAGGTATCGTACTCGTACCGCAGGCAGCATTTCAGTCGACCACATCGCCCCGAGATTTTTGTCGGATCAAGCGTCGCCTTTTGAAGCTTCGCCATTTTCATCGAAACGGGAGGCATTTCACGCAGGAATGTGTTGCAACAGACCGGTTGACCGCAGTCGCCGTAGTCGGCCAGCAACTTCGCCTCATCCCGAATCCCGATTTGACGCATCTCGATTCGAACATGAAATCGCTTCGCCAGCCCTTTGACCAGATCGCGAAAATCGACGCGCTGTTCCGAAACGTAATAGAAGATCAACCGTTCGCCACCGATCACTTGCTCGGCGTCGACCAGTTGCATCTGCATGTTTCGCTCTTGAATCAGTTCGAGGCAACCTGCGAATGCTTCTTTCTCGGCGAGAATTGAACGGTCGCGCTCGGTCTCGTCTTCCGGTGTTGCAATTCGTATGATTCTTCCGTGAGCGTCTGATGTCCCAAGATATGTTCGAGTTTGTTCCGTCGCCGTGCTGAGGACCGTTCCCCATTCATGGCCCCGTTCACTACGAACAATCACGGAAGTTCCTCGTGCGAGCGAGCCAAAACCCCTGGCGGTAAATTCGCCAAGTATCCGAGTGACGCCGTAACGTATTACGTAAGACAAGTCTTCTGCAGGCGTATCCATAGGGCCTTCAAAATTGAGGCAAGTTATTGATTTGTATTGATTCTTCGAGTCTGACGGTGTGGAGTATACTCCGCTGAGGTACTCAGATGGCAAGGGACAGGGCCGTTATAAGGGCCTGAACCCTCATAACGCCGAATCCAGACGCGTTCGATGCTGGCAGCATCGACAACGTAACCGAGGCTACCAGCGTCATCCGAATTGGCAAAACCGCTGAAATTTAGGATATCGCGAAAAAAGTCCCAGGCGTAGCGCATGCTAACGCAATCCAGTGAACACAACGCTCAGATCGCTATCGTGTTTCGAGAAGAGACATTGCCAATGCGTTTCCGCTGAGAAACGCCCCCTCAATTCGTGGTCCGCCGCACCAGTCTCCGGCGCATCCGACCTGCAATTGGTCATCTAACAAGTAACGTGTCGGCAGCACATCGCGAGGTATCGAGTAACGCCAACGGTGAGCGGTGACGCTGGATGGAAGTAAGATTTCCCTACCGAATAGCTTCCAAAACTCATTGACCAGTGCTTTTCCCGATTCTTCAGGCTCGCGGTCAACGTTTGCCGCTGACCAAGCCGCCGAGCCATGAAGCAACCAGCACTCAGACGGACCTCGTCCGGGCTTGCTGTTATTACGGGCGACCCAGCTCAGCGGCGCGCCGTTAACGAACGCGCCGTCAAAATCGACTGGCAATCGAGAGGCAAACCTCAGAATCGCCGACCAGCAGGGGAGCATTTCGATGGAATCAAGTTGTTCGGCAAATTGCGGTGACCATTCCGCGAAAAGCTGATGCGTTTGAATTGGCGGAGCTGTGGAAATCAGAATATCGAAGGGACCGTATGTATGATCCGCTTCATCGAAAGCCCACCATCGCTCGTTCGACCGTTCAACACGTTTTATCTCAGTGTTATTTTTCACGTCCAGATTCAGGGCCAGGTGTTTTCCGATACTGTTCATCCCGGGTGTGCCAACCAGACGCACACGCGTCTCATTCAGTTCGCGAATCACACCGGAATCGATCGCGACAATTCGCCCCTGCCAAATATCAACCACTCCATTCTCTCGCCATTGGGCAACTCGTTCTGCAAAAAGAGAGTCGCTCACGGTGAAGTACTGGGCACCGTGGTCACAGCTTGTTTCATCCAGATGACGTGTGGCGGACCTGCCACCAACGCCACGAGATTTCTCCAGGATTGTGACCGCGACCCCTTCCCGACGAAGTCGATCGGCACAGACGAGTCCTGCGATCCCTGCGCCAATGATTCCCACACTTTTGTATTTCATCAGTTTCCAACCGGTATTTGTGTTCCGCAAGATGATGTCGGCAACCAGAAATCATACAAAACCTTGTCCAATTACAGAATTGGCCGAAGGCTGAGTTAAGCCTGAAAGCGGCTTGCGGTTTCGATCCTTGATTTGACGGAATTGTTGGTGCCGATGGTCCGTGAGTTTATACAGAAAGACAGCTTGATGAGCATGATCGCGATACTCGGTTCTACCGGAACTACCGGTAGCGTGCTGGCACGGCGATTGGTTCGCAACGGCCAACAGGTGCTACTCGTTGGCCGAAACGATGAGAAACTGCGTGTGTTATCACAGGAACTCGATCAACCATTCGCGAACGTTGACCTGACTAATTCTCAGTCGCTTGAAGGCGCTTTGAGCAAAGCTGCTGAGATGTCAGGAGGAATCAAAGGACTCGTGAATTGCGTCGGCTCGTTGTTATTGAAGTCCGCGCACACGACCACGGATGAGGAATTCCGCGCGACGATCGAAACCAACCTGTTCAGCGCTTTTGCAACCGTTCGAGCTGGTGCAAAACTGTTGCGGGAACAAGGGGGTTCCATCGTGCTGTTCGCCTCCGCCGCAGCCGAAATAGGAATTGCGAACCACGAAGCGATCGCAGCGGCGAAAGCTGGCGTGATCGGCTTGGCCCGGTCGGCAGCGGCCAGTTACGCTTCAAAAAATATTCGAGTTAACGTTGTGAGCCCAGGCTTAATTCGCACAGAGATGACACGTCGCATCTGGGAAAGTTCAGCAAGTGCGACAGCCTCCGCGCAGATGCATGCACTTGGACGACTTGGGGAGCCAGAGCAGGTTGCTTCCCTCGTAGACTGGCTGCTCGATTCTGAGAACGACTGGATCACAGGTCAGGTGATTGGAGTGGACGGTGGCCTGGGGCACGTTTTGTCCCGCAAGTGAAGGATGAGGGCGGAAGGATGAAGAAAAGAGATGCCGATTCCGTGAATGTTGTTGATCTGCTATTTGAGCGAGGCCGTCGACGCGCGCGGCAATTGACACGGTCGCTCTGCGATCAAACGCGGCATCGGATGAGGTTGCCTTTCCGATTCCCCATTTTTCCGTCTTCAACCTTCCGTAACAAACGTTTCGCCGACCATCTGAGTTCGATTTGACACCTATTCCCGGTATTTTACTCGCCGAATGAGTAGGACGTCGGCAGGTTACCCGGCCGGTATGTTGAATCTAAACGCAGTTTGGCTTCGACGGACGTATGGAAAATGGAGTTCTCTGGAATCGACCTGCGCCGGTACAAGTTCGGCAGCGACCACTTCAGCCGGCTGGAATCGTGGTTCCACAGTCTTCTTGGAAGGAATTCCATCGCGTTGTACAACACGCCTTCAATTTGAGTGTGAGCTACGGCGAGTGGGTCAGCCTGCGAAATATCCTTGTGTGCGGGGGACCGACCCAGGAATTGATCCTTCCGGGATTGGTCAAAAAGACAGCCGCACTTTTCCGCTTCGACATACATCCACTCAAGCGAATATTTGGAAAGGCCGTTTTCCTCCTCCGGAAAGCCTCCACCGACGTCTGAATGACTTCCCGCAAACCAGATTTGTTTGAAGGTGACGTGTTGATCCGGGGTTTTCGGAAAAAACAAATTCGGCTGGAACACCGCACGATTTTCGTCGATTGCGACCGCGTGCCGAATGTGGTCTACGGACGGATTATTTGCCGAATTCGGGACCGTACGAGGAGTCCAGGGCGATCCAAACGAACTGACCGTGTCCCATGCCCCAATGAACTTAATTCGAGTCTTCTCGTCGAGCGAGAACGAGCTTTTGAAACGATTTCCGTACCGAAATCGCTTGTCAGCCAGACGGTCATAGTCATCCGCATGGACGGCCCACGCCAGTCGATCAAGATGCTCGAGTTCTGGCCGGACCAATCCGAGGAAATGAATCTTTCCCGCCAACGCGCGGACCGTATACGCACCTCGGCTGAAACCGAACAAAAAAATCCGGTCACCCGGCAGATAGGTTCGCGCGAGAAAGCGATACGCGGTGCAGACATTTTCCCGGACTCCATGACCGATTCCCTGGTCAAGCATCCGACTACAGTACTTTCCAAACCCAGTGATTTTCGTTGGATCAGCTAAAGTGCCGACACCCGAATCGTAGAAAGCGATTTGTCGTTCGCTCCGTTCTAGCGAGCGGAAAAGTCTCAGCACATTCGTGGAATCGGAAGCGACATCGTTACTGGTGCCGTCGCAGCAAATGACAATGTTTCTGTTTCTGAGCGGTGAAGTCATTTGTGTGACTGCTTGCGACAGGTTTTCCGCCGCGTCTTCAGGGAAATCAAGTGAATTCATTGAGAGGGATCTTTGAAAAAAAGAAGCAGAACTCATTGAATGCGTTTGGTCGAATATTTCGGCATCCGGAATTCACGAAGAAACGACTTCCCAAATATGTTATGGTACTTAATCTGATTCAGTCACAACAATTGAGGCCTCTTTCATCCGCCCCAGCGCTCTACGTGTTTCGGAGAAAGTCATAGGCCAGTCACGTGTCGCAGGGGTAGACGTTTGGTCGGACTCTTTTGCAGGTTCGGTAAACTATCGCACACCACGTCTCTGGAAATCGTGCTTGCTTGCTTTGGGTGTTGGCCGTAGAAATTGGGTGGAAATTGATTGAGTTTTGGAAAGAGGATTATCGCGATGAATCAATACAGCGCTTCGTACCTGCCATTTTTATTGCTGCTAGCATCGACTTCGGCTGCCGATGACAAATCCGTTCCCTCAACTCCGTCTCGCCGCGTGCACCTTGAAAAGTGCCATATCACGCTGATTGACCACGTGACTCTGGCTTCGGATCGAACCGGGATCTTGAAGGTTGTGAAATATAAAGAAGGAGATACGGCAACCAAGGGTAGCCTGGTCGTCCTGATCGCCGATGAGGTCGCATTGGCGAATCTGGCGGCTGCGGAAAAGAAAGCCTCGAACGAGAATGAGTTGAATTTTGCTCGAATTGCTAAAGAAAGTGCAGACAGCGCCTATGATCGATTGATCAAGGCGAACCAACTTGCGGTGGAAAAGGGTGGGCGAGAGACCGTCCCTCAATCGGAGATCGCCAAGGCGAAATTGGACGCTGACAAGGCGGGGATTTCTATTACTGCAGCAGAGCACGAACTTGCCTTGAACAAGCTGAACGCGGCAGTGACCTCAGCCGAATTGAGAACCTATTC
>JBAXBD010000133.1:0-11452 GCA_037142165.1 Schlesneria sp.
ATACAACACCGTGCAAATCAGTAATGAAGCGATAATTGCAATCGGGACGTCTCGCTGAGGGTTCTTGGCTTCTTCGGCGTGAGTCGAAATGGAATCGAATCCGATATACGCGAAGAAAATGATTGCCGCACCGGCCAGCATTCCGACAGGTTCGCCCTTGCTGTTTACCTCACCAGCGACGGGAATACCGAAGAAGCTGATACCGCTCCAACCATACGGGGCGAATGGAGTCCAGTTCTCGGGATGGACGTAGAAGGCACCGACGAGGATCACGAAGACGACAGCACCGACTTTCGTGAAGACCATTAGTGCATTGAAACCTGCGCTTTCTGCGATCCCTTTGACGAGAATGGCCGTCATGATGGCCACGATCACGACCGCTGGCAAATTACACAATGAACCAGTCAAAACGTAATGCGCGTCAACGAGCTTGCCATCAACCATGGCCGCGTCTTTGTAGATCATCGTCGCTTCTTTGAATAAATCCGGAACGTGCAGTCCCAGTTTCGACAGTAATTTCTGAAAGTAACCGGACCAACCATTCGCGACCGTGGCAGCTCCAACAGCGTATTCCAGGATCAGGTCCCACCCGATGATCCAGGCGAACAGTTCACCCATCGTGATGTAGGCGTAGGTATAGGCACTACCAGCGACCGGAGCCATTGAGGCGAATTCGGCGTAGCAGAGCGCCGCAAAAATACAGGTCACTCCGGCAACGATGTACGACACCATCAGAGCCGGCCCGGCACACTGGCTGGCGGCCTTGCCCGTGGCGACAAAGATTCCGGCACCGATCACGGCACCGACGCCGAGCGACGTCAGGTTAATCGGCCCCAGGACTCGTTTGAGACGTTCGTCTCCCTTCATTTCGAGTAACAGGTGGTCCAGATTCTTGCGGGCAAATAGCTGATTCCAATTCATCGCGATTCCTTCGGATGGTTAATTGACGAAGTGGGTTAGCCTGAGTCGAGTCGGGTTAACCTGATCGGAACGCGAGATTAGCGTCTGGACCGGGCAGTTTTAAAGTGACAGCGACAAATTGGATTGACATTTGTCCGGAATTGAATTTCGGTTGGCGAAGTTTTTCGAATTCATCATGAGCTACGCATTGACCTGATGGAATGTTCAGAAAATGTGATTTCTGAGTTATTGGAGCGACCTGCTTTTGGAATAGAAAGACACGCCAGTGGCGCCCGGAGTCGGAGCTTCTTTGTGGTTTTTGTCAGACCGAATCAATAGACTTTTTGTCTGACAGATCTTCATCAGATTCGGTATGTACTCCATGAATAATACCGCGAGAACGGTTGACCAGACTGGCAACGACGTCCCTCGACGCACGTGGCGAGGTTGGTGGCGAGACCTGCCTGCCTGGTTTCGTATTGGGTTTTGGGCAGTTTTCGCCACGGTTGCCATCCAAATCGCATTCGCTATTCGAATCATGGTCGGCTTGATTGATCCGCATGAAGTCACGTCACTTCGGCACAAGGGAGCTACCGTTCTTTATACATCCGATATGATGTGGGATCCGATTCCCGGTGCCCTTCTAATCCGTGCCGGACTTTGGGGAAGATCCTGCAGCGATGTTTACTTTATTCGGTTAGATGAACATGGAACGGATGAGGATCTAAAGCTGATTGGAGCCAAGTTTCCTAACCTGAAATGCATTTATCTGAGGTCCGCAACGATTTCTGCCGAAGGTTTAAATGCCCTTACGTCATGTCGGAAACTTCAGCAATTGGAGCTCGATTGTACTGACGTTGATGATGATATTGTTGAATGTCTGACGAGATTTGAAGCAATCTCGTGGCTAAGCCTGGAAGGAACATTGGTGAGTGACGCTGCGATTCCAACTTTGAAAAAGATTCCACCGCTGACTCAGGTAAACGTTTCCAAGACCGATATCAGTCTCGCCGCGATTCAGGAATTGCGAACGAGCCAGCCAAAACTTGAGATCCTCACTGAGAGAGACCGAATTCCCGACGCGTTAGTGGCTTCAATTCGCTGGTCTGACGGCAAACGTGCGCGACGATTTCAGGGGCATTTCAAATCTGGTATCCCTGCGGTTGGCAAAACACACGCATGGTTGATGAGTAAAGGCCTGCACGCCAACCATCACGTCGGGCTTTGGTGGGATCCGTCGCAGTTAGAAGATCGTCGCGACGGCGATTATATTTTCATGCTTCGGCTTGGCGATTACGAAGCCCAACCTGTCACAATCCCGATGAAAGACGGAAAGTTTGCAGTGGATTCCTTTGAGTTTCGAATGCCGGTTACAGAAGCCGAAGCATTGCAATCGACGCCCCCTGAGTTCCGTAAATTGACGGAGGCCGGCCAATCTCCACAGAGCGGAGGCTAGTCTGTCATCGGGAGAACAGGAAATTGAGTTTTAGTAACGGGAATAATGACGATTTGCCTCCGCGCAGCTGGAAAAGCTGGTGGAACGGCCTGCCTGGCTGGTTTCGTATCGGATTTTGGGCTGTTTTTGCCTCGGCTGTTTTGCAGGTGGCAATCATCCTGAGAATTATTGTCGGATTGACTGATCCCTATGAAGTCTCGTTACTGAGGCAACGGGGAGCAGGGGTTGGTTATGCGTCCAATTTCAAGAGGGAATCGTTTCCCGGATCTAATCTTATCAGTGAAGGACTTCGTGGAAGGTCCCGCGATGATGTTTACTTCGTTCAATTGCGTGAAAAAGGAACGGATGAAGATCTGAAGCTGATCGCGGCCAGATTTCCGAACCTGAGGCAAATTCATTTGCTTTATGGAGTGTATTCTGTAGAAGGTCTCAAAGCCCTCTCTGCCTGCCGGAAGCTCGAGCACGTTTCCCTTGATTGTACCGACGCCGACGATGCGGTTGTTGAATCTCTTTCGAAATGTGAAATGATTTCACATCTCAGTCTGGAACGAACCCTTGTGAGTGACGCAGCAATTCCGGCGCTTGAAAGGCTTCCACGTCTGAAAACGCTTGTTACTTACGAAACCGACATCAGTTTCGAAGCGATTCAGGAATTGCGAGCAAGCCGAGGCAAACTTCAAGTCCTTGCAGTCGACACAATCGTGGCGTCAATTCGCTGGTCTGACGGAAAACGTTCACGACGATTTCAAGGGGCCTACAAAGCTGATATCAAACCGGCTGGCCGGGAACGTTCGTCGGTGACAGGCTCTTCTTTTGATTTCAGGGATCTTAACCTGTTGTGGTCGGATAATAATTTCAGAGGTCATGGGGACGGCGATTATGTTTTCACGCTTCAGCTTGGTGACTATGAATCGGAACATGTCACAATCCCGTTGAAAAACGGATCGTTAGCAGTTAGATCCGTTGAGTTTCAAATGCCGGTGACGGAAGCTGAGGCATTGAGATCGAAGTTGAATGGGAAGGCAAATTAACGTAGGCCGATAGTGGGATCGCCGCCAGGTAAGAGCTTTGAGCATTTTGTCGCATCTGAATCTTCAAGGTTTGTGCCAACGCTTTAAACTTCTTCGAGTTTGAATCATGACTCATTGAGTTAAGTTTCAGGATTTCTGCAAAAGTAGCCATCATCGCTCCGCGTGATGAGCATGCGTCGGAAACGATTCAAGCGTTGCCTCAACATCGGGACAAAAACTTGGTTTGAATTCCTTTTTTGTGAACATGCGAATTGGAATTTGGTAGGTTCTCGAACAATGCTCAAAACGCGGAGCGATGATGGCTACTTTGGTCGGCGGTGAAGCCGCTCTGAAGTAATCGGAGCAGTGTCTTCTAAGCACCAGTCTGAAGAGCACTGCTTGACCGATGACGGTCAAGCAGTGGCACAGGAGTTTTTTGTTACCAACATCCCACACGGAATTTCGGATACCCGTCAATTTCCAATTAACCGCTTCCGAATTCATCAAATTGCGTTTATGATCAGAACGCATCGGCCGATGTTAATTGATAGAGCATCAATCATTGATGAATCGGGGATTTTGCATGAGGATTCAAACCACGGAAGCGGCGATGCAAGCTGCTGGCCAAAGTTCAAAGTCCAATCGTTTCCCGTTTCAACCTGCTTCGCAGGATTTGATTCGAGTGGGTGGATCGCGTCGATGGTTTCTTCAGACGGGAATGGCTGGTCTTGGGGGATTATCGCTTCCTTCGTTATTGAAACTTCAGTGTGAATCGGCGGCCGCCAGCGAAACTCCTCGTCCACAAGACAAGAAATCGGTGATTCTCTTCTGGTTATCTGGAGGTCCAAGCCACATTGATATGTGGGACCCAAAGCCGAATGCGCCGGCTGAAATTCGTGGGCCATACTCGACAATTTCGTCAAAAGTCCCGGGTGTTTCGCTCAGCGAACATCTTCCGCTTCAGGCGAGTATTGCCGACAAACTATCGTTTTTAAGGGCCGTCGATTGTAAGGCAAGCAACCACACTCCGATCACGATGCAGGCGGGGAATCCACTCGCCCGCCGGACTGACGATAACAAGGATGGCGGGGGCTATCCCTCGATGGGTTCTGTGGTTGCTCGGTTTCGTGGTGCGAATCATCCTGATTTGCCTCCCTTTGTCGGACTGGCTCCTTCTTGGAATGCCGATGTCTGGGAGTCAGGTCATCTAGGTTCCGCCTACAAGCCGGTGAAGGGTTTGGAGCTCGTTGGTAAATTCGGTCTGCCGCAAGGTGTCCAGATCGATCGCCTTCAAGATCGAGATCGGTTGCGACAATCGTTTGATCGATTGCGCCGCGATCTTGACAGCCATCACATGCTGGAAAGTCTTGACCGCTACAACGCTCAGGCGTTCGAGATGGTCGCCGGTGGCAACGTGCAGAAGGCGTTTGACATGACGTCAGAAACGGACGCGACCCGTGATCTGTATGGTCGAAACAGTATTGGCGAAAAAGCGATTCTGGCGAGACGACTTGTTGAATCTGGAGTCACATTCACTCTCGTGAGCGGGGCATGGGGCTACTTTGATCATCATGGTGACTCGGTTCAATGGGGTGGCATCGTAAAGGGTCTGACACCGCTTTTGCCTCAGGTTGATCGAGCTTTGTTCGCTCTGGTTACAGATCTCGAGCAACGAGGTCTGCTGGATTCGACGCTCGTCTTGATGATGGGTGAATTCGGTCGTTCACCGGTCATCAACAAAGACGCAGGTCGGGACCATTGGACGAACGTGATGTCGATGGTTGTCGCTGGTGGCGGCCTGCGTCACGGTCAAGCGGTCGGCAGCACGGACGAAAAAGGTTACGACGTAAAGGACGGTTTGGTCAGGCCACAGGATCTGGCTGCAACGGTGTTCCGTCACTTTGACATCGACCTGAATTCACATTGGGTCAGTCCGCAAGGGCGTCCAACTCCGATCGTCGTCGAAGGGGGCCGTCCTATCCCCGAGTTGATTTAATCGTCTATTCCGTCGGCAATTCGGCACAGACAAGGTGTCCGGCGGCGTTTCTGCCGTAGATTCGTTTGTCGAAAAGGACCGGTACCGTCCAACATCGACCTGTCAAGAACGGAGACCTCGCTAATTCTTCGAATCCAGCGGCGCTCGCTTTAGCCAGTACGAGATTACCGTCTTCGCTGAGTACGAGTAATTTTCTGTCGGCGATCATCAGCGATCCGCAGCCCAGGCCGCGCTGCTTCCATTTGACCTCGCCCGTATCGAACTTCATGCAGGTCAGTTGCACAATCCGGCCCTGATTCGAATTGCCATCGAATCCGTAGAGGTATCCATCAAAAAGGATGCTGTTGTTGAAGTGATTCCGCAGTTCTTTATTTCGATAGATTTCCTTCAACCGTTGACCGTCGAATTCGAATAACCCGCAGCCGACATTGTATGCCGTGGAAATCGAAATGCGGTTTCCATTGACGATGGGCGTGGTGGCATTGGTCCGGAATGGTGATGACCAGGGTAGAAATGCAACAGGATCACCGTTATCGAGCTTCAAAATTCGTAGCGCCTCGCAATCCAGCGTCGCGACGAATTTCAGGTCTGACGTCGGAATCGAAAAGATTGCGGCGGAACCGTAACCCGCTTGATGCTTGGCTGACTGCCAGTTCTTTTTGCCGGTCAGTTTGTCGTAAGAGACGACTCGACCCCCTTCCAGGATCAGTTGATTTCCCGAGATGACAGCGGAACTGGAAAAGCCCCAGTCGGGATTTCCGACTTCAAGATCCTTCTGAAGCATTACTTCCCAGACGACTTTTCCTGTTGCGGTTTCTAAACAGTAAAGCTGCCCTTCTTTGCCGAGCGTATAGACGTGCTCGCCGTCGACGGTCGGGGTTGCGCCGGGACCACCCTCATGTAAGTTGTCGTTCAGCCGACAGGGATATTGATGATTCCAGATTTCTTCGCCTGTGTTGGCATTGAGACACCAGACAATTTCCTTGCCGTTGACATGTCCCATCGTGAACAGCCGGCCGTTAGCAATAGTGATCGAACTGAATCCGACGCCAATCTGACGTGACCATGCGACATGCAACCCTTTG
Source organism: Schlesneria sp. (assembly GCA_037142165.1). Classification (GTDB taxonomy): domain Bacteria; phylum Planctomycetota; class Planctomycetia; order Planctomycetales; family Planctomycetaceae; genus Schlesneria. The sequence goes on from JBAXBD010000133.1 coordinate 6,448, forward strand.
GCGGGCCAGGTTGAACTCCATCCCGTTTCGTGACTGATGCCGTCGAAGTTGGGGCCCATCCAGTTCGGCCAGGATTTCGGCGCCACAGGTTCAGCACCATCGACGATTGTCGAAATTCCTCCAACGACCAAGATCAGGATCGATGCGATGCGACATCCAGTCAACATACGATACTCCCTCAAAACACATCAAGATTGACAAATGGGAATGGCCCGGCCAAAGTAACTTCGTAGCGTGCCTCAGTACAAGGGTCGAGTGACCGATCAAGAAAGTCTTCGAGGAAATTGAGATGAGTCATTCACGCCGCGACGTTCGACGACAGTCACACGCTATCTCTCGCCGCCAGCTTCTTCAAGCCGCCGGCGTAGGTGCGATGGCGCTCGGGTCACCAGGGATGGTTGTGGCTGGTGTCGATCCGGTTCAAGGTCTGGGGCGAGGAGCGGCACCGAAGTCTTGTATTTTTGTTCTGCTGTGCGGTGGTCCCAGTCATCTCGATACCTGGGACTTGAAGCCAGAAGCACCTGCGGAAATTCGCGGACCTTACCAGCCGATTTCGACACGCGTCCCCGGGATGAAGATCTCGTCGCTACATCAGCGAATGGCGACGATGACCGATGATTTTATTTTGATCCGGTCGATGACGCATATCGGTAATATCAGCAACCATTTCGACGCCATGCATCATTGTCTGAGTGGTCAAGCCGATGCGCCGCTCGACTCACCGTATATTGGTTCGGTCATGGCGAAAGTTCGACCAAACGAACGTGGAGTGGCTCCGTATGTCTGGTTGATCAAGTGCGTCGGCGACCCGGTTTTTTGTGCCCCGAATATTGGGACCGGCGGTCATCTGGGGGCAGGGCATTGTCCGATGTTTGTCGGGTCGGCAACGAACCATCCCGCCATGCCGGGCTTTAAAGCACCAGAGGAATTGCTTCCCCCGGTTGCGCCAGAACGCATGGTTGACCGTCGTCGGTTACTGGATGGACTGAATCCGTCGGCAACCGCTGGAGTAGAGAATCATGTCACCAAAGATTGGCAGGATTTATATGGCCGAGCTTTTGAGCTGACAAATGGCGCCGGTGGTCGCGAGGCCTTCGAATTAGAGCGTGAGCCTGCCAAAGTCCGCGAACGCTATGGAATGCATCCGCTCGGCCAAAACCTGCTTCTTGCCAGAAGGCTGGTGGAATCAGGTGTTGGATTCGTCACGGTCAATGGCTGGACCGGGCCCGCGCCAGGTGAAGCAGGCGGCGGACCGCCGAGTTCAAGCTGGGACATGCACGGCGGCGAAATGGGGATGGGAAATGCTTTCGGCACGGGTTCGTACGGGATGGGCTGGTGTCTTCCTCGGCTTGATGAAGCTCTTTCCGCCTTACTTGTCGATCTGAAGGAACGTGGGTTGCTGGAAAGCACTCTGGTGGTGGTCACCGGAGAATTTGGACGGACGCCGCATATCAACGCGATGGCGACGAATCCGGGACGCCAGCACTGGCCGTCGTGTTACTCAGCGATCCTCGCAGGAGGTGGCATTCGTGGTGGGGCTGTTTACGGTGAGTCAGATAAAATCGGCGCCTATGTCAAAGACAAGCCGGTTCGTCCGCAAGATCTTGGTGCCACGATCTATCACGCCCTGGATATTCCGCTGGAAACACGACTGGGTAAGGATGGGTTCACCCGACCAGTCAGTTCGGGACAGCCTCTGCTGAGTCTGTTTGGATAGTCGACATATCACTGGCATGCGAAGACGCACGCCAGTGATATGTTGAGATGTTGTCGGTTTTTGTTGTTGAGGATTTTATTTCCCACGAGAAAACTTTGGCGCACGGGCTGAAGCCTGTGCTACGGTTTTGGGTTCGCCGTTTTCGACGTACAAAACTGACAACATTGGTGCCGGTGTTTACATCGCAACTTCGGTTTCATCGATTTCTATGTGGGTCGAAACAGGACCCGATCCTTTAAGTCCGTTCGTATCGAAGTCAGAACCACCATAAAAGTACCAAGGCAGAATTGCAAAAATATCAGCGGCATACTCTGGTGTTACAGACCTTGATTGCTTCAAAGATATCGGACCACGAAACCAACGGTTTGGTCGAGAAAACACTTCGTCGACGATCGAGCAAAACAACCAGCGGCTACCACAAAAACGACAGTCGAACAGACTGACGTTGCTGAAACAGGCAGCGGTCGAATCAGCTCCAATGTCGGTTTCATGAAAGGCTTCGATACTGCATTGAGGGTCCAAACATTGGCAGCGCAATTCGGTCGTGTCGCACATATCAAAGCCTCGCGATTCACAAAACGGACTGTCGGTGAACGTCTGGTCCCGTTTGATTAAGTAATCTCCGTCAACCAGACTCTTGAACGTTACAAGTCGAAGCCGAATTCGCAAAGGCCTTTTCCGCTCTGTTCATCACGATTTCAGAATGATGTCTTAATCTCATTAAGAACACCTGAAATATTGGAACAGCCCCCTCGCGAGACTCATTTGTTCAACGTGGAACTTGGGATTCGCGAGAAGCCGGGAAGGTTTCGTTAGACATTCTGAGAATCATGACGAAGTTGCGAGGTCATTTCTGAGAGAGAGGACTTCTGTCGACCTTCATCGTCAAAGTTTTCACGTGCTAACCAACGTTGGAATACAACGTTTAACGCTGGCCATTCGCTGTCGATAATTGAATACCATGCCGTATCACGACTTCTTCCTTTGTAGACCGCAGCCTGGCGAAAAATCCCTTCAAACGAAAACCCGAGTCTCTGGGCGGCTCGCCGGGAGGGAGCGTTCAGAGCATGGCATTTCCATTCGTATCTGCGGTATCCCAGATCAAAAGCCCGTTCCATCATGAGATACATGGCTTCAGTGGCCGCAGGAGTTGCTTGAAGTAATGGCGAGAAATTGAGGTGTCCGATTTCAATCGAACCGTGTCTGGGATCGATTCGGAGATAGCTGCAAACGCCGGTCGCTTTGTCTGTCTTCAAGTCGATGATGGCAAAAAAGAGTGGATCGTTCGTCGTTGCTGATTGACTTAGCCAGGAAAGGTAGTCGTCGAAGTTCGTGAACGGGCCGTAGGGGAGATAGGTCCAGTTTCGACCTTCGTGATCCGCTTCGTTGGCGTGATAGAGTTCCAAAGCATGCCGTGCGGGATCTAAAGGCTCCACACGACAATATCGACCCTGCATTGGTGCGCGGACCGGAAGTGCGGGTGGTGTCCAGTTTGGAACCAACTGTCCTACAGGTTGTCCGAATTGATTCATTTCAGGTTGCATCGTCGTACTTTGGAAAAATGGGAATCGCCGACTCGCCCGTAGTGGGATTTATCGACGTTGTTCAGAATTTACCGACGGCATTGTGTACGATTTAAAAGAACATCATTGCAATACTGGAGTGAACGAACTTCGCGCGGTATTCTTTTCCCAATCAGATTTCTTTCCCTTCACCTCTTTTCTGGAGAGCTTTCATGGCATCCACAAAAGTAGGCGTAGGGTGGGACAAGTAGGTGTAGGGTGGGACAAGCTCGCTTCGAGCGCAGTCCCACCATCTTCGAACCGAAGAGAATCGATTCGTGATCAACGAATAAAATGTAAGGTGGGACAAGTCTGCGCAGTCCCACCGAGATTTTGGGTGAAATGGTGGATTCGCGACTTGTCGTTCTATTGCACTGACGAAGGTGGGACTACTACGCCGAAGATGGTGGGACTGCGCGGACTTGTTCCACCCTACTTGACTTGACCTCACAGGGAATTATTCGCCCCATTCGGGATCGTTGAATCCCGGAGTTGGATCGTTGCCGCCCCAATCTGGATCGTATTCCCCGAGTTTCACAAATCTGTGAAACGAGGACCAGGGCCAATCGCGAACTCGATCAACGTATTTGTGCTTGCGCGGGTTCCAATGGATGTAATCCACGCACCGCTTTAGGTCGTCCTCATCTTTTACCGTGTGTTCCCAATACCGTCTCTGCCAGATTCCGCGTTCGCCTTTCTCTTTGCGTGAGGCACTTCGAGGACCATCGGTTCCGCCGGCTTTTAAGTAATTGATCGTGAATTCTTCTTTGATACGTTTCCAGCGTACGGGATACTTGTCGTCACCGGGTGGGAGTGTCCAAATGCAATGCAGATGATCCGGCAGCAACACGATGGCAAACAATTCAAACGGCCGATGGTCCTGGATCGTCTTAATTGCATTGCGGAGGCAATTACGAGCGATTTCTTCACGAAAAATTGGACGTCGCCTATATGCCACGAGCGTGAAGAAGTAAGTCCCTCCCGCAACATACCATCGTCGATAGTTTGACATGGATGTGCCCAAGAAAAGTAGGGTGGGACAAGCTCGCTTCGAGCGCAGTCCCACCATTGCGATATAGGTATACGTGATACGATGAATTCAAAGGATAAGGTGATGAAATCGTGTGTTTGCGTCAACGAAGATGGTGGGACGGCGCTCGAAGCGAGCTTGTCCCACCCTACATCGCAGTCCCACCATTGCGGTATAGGTATACGTGATACGATGAATTCAAAGGATAAGGTGATGAAATCGTGTGTTTGCGTCAACGAAGATGGTGGGACGGCGCTCGAAGCGAGCTTGTCCCACCCTACATCGCAGTCCCACCATTGCGGTATAGGTATACGTGATACGATGAATTCATAGGATAAGGTGATGAAATCGCGTGTTTGCGTCAACGAAGATGGTGGGACTGTGCTCGAAGCGAGCTTGTCCCACCCTACATCGCAGTCCCACCATTGCGGTATAGGTATACGTGATACGATGAATTCATAGGATAAGGTGATGAAATCGTGTGTTTGCGTCAACGAAGATGGTGGGACGGCGCTCGAAGCGAGCTTGTCCCACCCTACATCGCAGTCCCACCATTGCGATATAGGTATGCGTGATACGATGAATTCATAGGATAAGGTGATGAAATCGCGTGTTTGCGTCAACGAAGATGGTGGGACTGTGCTCGAAGCGAGCTTGTCCCACCCTACATCGCAGTCCCACCATTGCGATATAGGT
>JBAXBD010000134.1:0-11413 GCA_037142165.1 Schlesneria sp.
GCGTTCTTTAAGCCAAGTTTGTGGATCAACTCGCGTGGCATGACCAACCCACCGTGAAATGCGGTGTCAATCCAAACTTCCACGTTTTCATGGCTTCCGGTTTTTGTTGGTGAGATGGACACATCAATCAACGCTCGCAACAGTCCATCGACGTATCCAATCACCGTTTCAATACTCCCAGGTGGATTGCGGCGACATATCCGACACGAATTGTGTGCGTGGTCCGATCCGGGTATTTGTCGAGCGCCGCATTGACGGCATCATCGAAAGTCGAGCCGACAAAATAGTCACCCGACTCCGGTTCGATCGCGACGTACGATCCCCAAAAATCCCGTTCGAGATCTTTACGCAATCGAGATTCGTAAAGGTCTTTAGCCTTGGCAGAGTTCGTTTTCAATCCCGCTGACATGATGATTCGACCTCTCTAAAGATCGTCGCGTCCGAGTTGAATTCGATTGCTGAAACGACTCGCGATTTTCTATCACAATATTGTGATCGCTAAGCAAGGTGAGCGTATTGTTAGACATTTCGATTACGGAGTTGATCTTGAAGTTGTTTCAACAACGTCTTCAACTGCTCTTCGCTACATTCCGACAATTCCTCACGAGTTGATTCCGTCGCTCCAAAATACCACTGTAACGTCTTGATCCGCCCAAAAAGCTCCCCGATCTCAATTCCTTCTTCTCGACCTTCCACTCGACCTTCTTCACGGCCTTCTTCGCGACCCTCCTTACGGGAAATCTCACTTGCCAAGGCTCGGGCCGCTTCGTCACGTTGAAATTTCAGACGAGCTTCGTAAAGCCGCTTCTGGTCCGGCGTCTTTGCCACCGCCTCCAGAACGCTGGCCGCCTCGGTGAAGACTTCATCCGGTAACAATCGTTTAATCTCGTCCATCGATAATTCCAAACAGTAACTTAAACGCAAAATCGACAGTCTGACAGATCCCGATCGGCATCGACATTCCCCTCAAAAGCGGACTCGCGAACCGGTAATTGAAGGTCGCCATCCCTTTGATGATCTCATCACAACTTTGTGGGAATGTCCAGCAAGATCAATGCGGCTATGATTGAAATAGACCGGTGTACGCCTTTCACATTTTGGCTACAGTGCATTGTCCCCAAGTTCGTATTTCTGACAGCAATCAAAACCATTCCTGTGTCAAATGCACTTTGAGCGGTATTACGGGGTGTGGTAGGCTGGTGAAAGTAATGCAGAGATTTGGAGCTAACAATGCAGTCACTACATCCAAACACACTCGCAAATTTTCACCAGTTCATTGGACAGCAACTGGCGTCAGAATCTGCGGCTCAGATTTCGCCCGAACTGGCACTCGCAATGTGGCGAGAACGCCAGGATGCTGTGGCCGCAATCCGCGAGGGACTTGCGGATGTTGATGCAGGTCGAACGTACCCCGCAGAGGATGTGATCCGTGAAATGCGAGCGGAGCTGAACGGAGCATGAGCTTCTAAATCTCAATTTCACAGCGTGCAAAACGCGATATCCATGACTTGGATTAAGGAAAGGTCCTCAAAGGGCGCATTGAGGTGGCTGGATACCCTTGAGAAAACGTTGCGGGAACGTCAATCGAGGGCCGTCTCTTGCGGCCCTGCTACCGAGGCTGACGATTTCGACGTGGATTTACGACAACGGCTGTTCAAAACACGACGAGGTAATACCTATCGTCTCGTATTCATCCTTCGTGAGGATGTAGTCCATATCCTCGCTGTTCGCCGAACCCGTCAGGATCGCCTTCAGCTCGGAGACATCATATATCCAGATTAAGTGGGTGTGGATCAGGGAACGGGTCCTTATGTATACGAACCAGTCCCCTGATCTACACCTGGCTGCTCCCGTGGTTGAGCCGCGCACGCACAGATCGTGCAGTGTCCCCGAGTTGGTTGTTACGTCCCATGAAGGTGTGGGCATGGGGACACTGTACTTTCACGGTATCAGGACGTTGAAACAAGTCGGCGACCATGTCGTGATTCGACCAACATTCGCCGCAATCGATTCATGTCTAATGGCTTACGTTCCAGATTCAGCTACGCTGATCGTCGTGTTTTGTTCAAAATGCCAGTGCCCTCATTGTCACTCATGCGAAGAATTCACTGAGCGTTCTTTGCGCGATACGCGCGACGCGATTGAGAAGCCCAATTTGCCATGCGCGGTTCAGTCGGCTGACTTAGGTTCCTCGGCCGGTTTTGGAAATGCCGCGTTCAAGGCTTCGACGAATATCTTCAGGCTCGGATTTTTGTCGTGAACAGCAATGAGCTTTTTTCGTTTTCTGAAATGAGCCGAGGAGCTCTCGTATGCCGCGATAAACTTTCTTGTGCCGTTCGAAAGTGCATCCTCGTCGCGCTTGCGAAGGGCTTTATTGACTGCCTCGAGGCAACCGGTAATCTTCGCGGCTTTAGGGCGATCGTAAAGCGGAAGAAGCCAACACTCGATCGAATCAACGGCAATCGCGAAGACGACCCTGTGCCCATTTTCTGCAAGAAAGTCCGCTGTCATTTCCCGCTTAAGCCTGTCAATGACCCGATCGATACGATCGAGAGGTTCCAGTTCAACTCCGTTTTCGCGTCGGGGGACATCGAACCCGCGTTCTTCCTGCACATCGGTATCAATGTGGATGACCAGGAAATCGCTGAACTGAAGTGCTCCTTCGTGATCCTTCCTTTCGAGGCTCTTGAATACAAGACCCCAGCCGCCTGGGTCTTCGCCCAACGGGCGCGATGGTTGGACAAATCGAACGTCCGTATCGTCTTCGCTTCCCTCAAAGTACCCCAACAGGATGTTTTCGATGACCGTCTGGTCGGTGGGACCTTCGGCGATGACTCCGAACGTTGGCATGGATCATCTCTCACTTTGTCAGAAATTCTTGGGGAGACCGCCGATGTAACCCCTCATGAATGCCTCCGAGAGACTGATCGGCTGCTTCCCCGCGGTCGGCTTCGGTGGGTCAACGCGACGAACCCGAGTGTGCCCTTTTTTGTCACGATCCACCACCACAAGACGCTGGTTCTCGTCGGTGAGATCGAGTCCATCCAGGACCGCGGGATTATGGGTCGTTAGAATGACCTGCTTGCCATATTCACTCGCGAGAGCGTTGATCTGACGCACAAGTTCTGTGCAAATTTTTGGATTGAGGGAATTGTCGATATTGTCGATTGAAAAGAAGCTCGGTGTTTCCGGACTGATGAAAAGAGTCATATAAAAGAGAAGGAACAGAAACCCCTCATTCGCACTACGCTGGTCGAAGAGCACCCCACCTGGGATGAATTGATCCTGGATCTTGATCACCCGTTCGCCTGGGCTCAGGTTTTCAGGAATGACAAAGCTCTCGAACCACTCGATCAGCTTCAGCCGCGTCCGAATGTTTTCCAGCCGTTCCCGATTGTGCTCAGAGTCAAGGCCTTTCAAGTGAGAGAACAAGCCTTCTCCTTTGATGCCTAGTGGAAGAATCTGGCCCTCCGCTTGAAATGTGCGCAAAGCGGAGTTCTCTGGTGCAAAGACCAAAAAGCCTGGAAGCGAACCTGCTGGCCGTGTGAGGCGATCCTGCCAGATCCCCGCAATCGCCTGCTCTATTAGCTCTTGAATGAACTGAGTGTTTTCCGGCCGACTCGCTATCAAGGCGTCATGAGCTTTTTTAAATTGAATTGGTACGGACTGCCTCCATCGCGGATAGGACGTCTTCTCATCCGGATAGAGTTCGCATTCGAAAGCGACCTCGTCATCTCCTTCAACGGTAATTTTGATGAAGTTGCCTTGCGCGCGTACTGTCTCCGTCGATGTATCATCTTTTTGACGTGAGATCTTCGCTTCATGCTGCACCGTGAGAGATTTATCGAACGCCGAGCGCATGAACTGTGTTTCGGTGACTCTGATACCCCTGGAGATCAGGAACTCATTGTCCAGCTTGTTCTGGGCCGCTGCCGAAGCAAATGCGATCGCCTCCAAAATATTGCTCTTGCCACTGCCATTGGCGCCGATCAAGACAGTGACCCGGCCCAGTTCCAGGCAAAGCTTTGGAAGGGATTTATAGTTCTCGACGTTGATCTTGCGAATCATGTGCGGCTCTCGATCTTTCGTGACTCAGCATGCGTCGTGTGGCGGCGGTTCGGAAGGCAGTCCAAATCGCCATCGACACGTCGCCTTGGGGATCTCGACCTACCTGGTGAGCTTTTCAAGATCGGTCTTAATCGCCTTGCCCCAGATTTCGTAGCCTTTGCCGCTCAGGTGCAGGTAGTCCGGCATGATCTCGCCTGACAGGCCTCCGTTCTGGTCGAGAAACTCGTGGCCGATGTCCTTGTAGAACACGGTCTTGCCGTCGTCCAGCTTGGCGATAATCGCATTGATCTCGGCAACCTTCTTGTTCAGTTGTGCTGCCGGAATTGTTCCTCGGTTTTGTTCCAATTTTTTGAGTGCTGCGTTCAGTACTTTGAGATCAGGCTTTTCCTTCTTCAGTTCCTCATTGATCGGCTTGATGCCATCGGCGATCTGTTCCAGGCTTCGCTCCGCATCGCTTGAGCCGCCGCGTGGGAAGACACCCAGGACCAGAACCTTAATCCCTGGCTTCTGACGCTTCAGTTCCTCGACGATCTCCGTGATGCCGCCGGCGATCTGCGGGGCGGTATGACCACCAATGTTGTTGGTGCCGATCATAATGACCGCCGCTTTGGGTTTAAGGTTGTCGAGTTCATGACCGTCGGTGATGCGCCACAGAACGTGACCTGTCTGGTCGCCGCCGATACCGAGGTTCACCGGCTTGAACGGACCGAAATACTCCTGCCAGGCTTTTTGACCTTCCCAACCGTTGGTGATGGAATCGCCCAGAAAGATGACATCCCCTACCCCCTGGGTTTGCTCAATTCGCTTGAGGAATTCCTTGTGCCTCGGGATGTCGCGGTCGAGTTTCCTGACTGCGGGATTGTCCGCAGGTTTTTCTTGAGCGGTCAGGCTGGGAACGAACAGACAAACTGCCATCAGGCAACCGGAAAGGGTCAGACGGGTCATGGTGCGATCTCTTGTGAAATGGAGTTCTTCGGGCCTGAAACTTGACTCATTGAGTCGAGTTTCAGGATTTCTGCAAAAGTAGCCTTCTCGCTCCGCGAGAAGAAAGCCGAATTGCGATTGACCTCGTGATCCAACAGGGCATTCAAGCGCCAGTCGAGGTCTGCTGCAATTCGGCTATCGTCTCGCGGAGCGAGACGGCTACTTGGTCTGAGGCAACGCCTCGCTGGAGTCTCCTTACGGACGGTTCACGACATACTATCGAATCGTGGGAGCGTCTAACAGGATCTGATCAGGGCCGAAGAGGGTTCTATTGATAGCGAATGGCCGACGAATCAAGTCCGATGTACAACGATTTCGAGTTCACCATTCTCTTGGAATTCGATACGGTCACTCGACCAACTCGTAGCATGGGCTTCAGCCCGTGCAAGTCTTCGGTTCTTTTGATGAAATCCTTCGAAGAATGGTATCGGCCCTTCGTTTTGAGATTCTTTGAAGGGCCAATTCTTGGGCGCACGGGCCGAAACCCATGCTACGGCTTTGATCAAGCCGCCATCTTTTCCGCAGGCTTTTCCAGGAAACCGAGAATAACGTCCGCCGTCCGTCGAGTCGCTCCCGTACAGTGAATCTGTTCGCGAAGCGCACTGAGTTCTGCTGATGCGGCCGAGAGTGCTGCCGGATCACCAAGCCATTTGGACATTTCGTAGACCACCGAATCGATGGCTGGTTTTGGATTTCCGACACTGAAAATCTCGGGCATGATCTTCCGGTCGGCAATCAGATTGGGGAGTGACCAGTATTTGCAGACGATCACGATGCAGCCGATAAAATAGGTCAGCCAACTGGATCGATAAATCGCAACAAACGGCGTTCGTCGAGCGAGCATCTCAAGGCTCACCGAACCTGAGACCATGACCGAGCAATCGGCGATCTCGATGATCTCTGGAGTCTTTCCGACGAAGAACGAAATCGGCAGCTGCTGCTGTAGTTTTTCGTATTCGGCGACGCAAAACTGTCTTTGCACGTCCTTATAGTTGGCAACGAGAAAATTCACCTCGGGAAATTTCGCGTGCAACTGCTGAACAATATTCAATAACAACGGCCAGCATCGTCGGACTTCCTGCTTGCGTGAACCGGGTAGAATCGCGACCGTTCGCGTCTCATTCGATGACCATTCTCGACAGAAACTTTCGTCGAGCTGATGTTCGGCCACTTCGTCAAAAAAGGGATGCCCGACATACATCACAGGAATTCCCCGTTCGGCGTACCAGTCGGTTTCAAACGTCAAACCCGACAGGACCAGATCGACATATTTGCGAACTCGACTGATCCTCCACGAACCCCATGCCCAAAGTTGCGGAGGCATGTAATAGATGACAGGAATCCCCGCTGCCTTGGCCTTGCGGGCGATCCACCAGTTGAATCCAGGAAAATCGACCAGGACCACGACATCGGGTTTATGACGTGCGAAATATTCTTCTGCCTGTTTCACAAGCTTGTAGAACTTCCAGATCAATGGCAGCACGGCCATGATCCCCATTACGGCCATGGACGTGAGCGGGAACAGCAGATGACAACCTGCTTCTTCCATCGCCGAACCGCCAAACCCCGAGACTCTCAAGTCCGGTCGCCGCCGAGTCAGTTCTTTGATCAAATGAGCAGCATGATGGTCGCCGCTCGGCTCGCCAACGGAAAAGAAGATGTGCATGATCGGTTCAATAATTTGGACGGACGGAATTTCTGATCAAAACGATCGCACCGTTCCCAGAAAATCCAAATTTGGTCAAGAGGGATTCGCTATTTCGGCGGGTTGAATGTCACCGTCGCGGAAATCAAACGATGGTCCGATCCGTCTGTTGTACCAATCTGGCATTGTTGAATGGCCCATTCACGAGAGCACAAAATATGGTCGATACGGGCCCAGGGGCAATTGTTTGGCCACAGACGCCGACCCTTACACGGCGACGTATATCCATATCCGAATCCGGCGTTGTCGTAACAACTCTGTAAATCGCCCCAGTGCTTTCGGAACAGGCTGCTGGATGTAGGTGTGTTGAAATCGCCACAAACAATCAGCGGCTCGTTATCGTAAGCCGAATTCACGGCGGATCGAATTTCCGTCGCATCGCGTTCTCTTTTTTCCTGATATTCTGAAAGCTCTTTCGTCCCCTTGCCGTTGGTCAGAGTCTCATAACTCAGTTCCTCTAATCCGAAACGAGCCGTCATCTGATGGATGTTGCCAAGAACGATGGGACCATTCGGTATTTCGATATGGACCAGCATTCCGGCCGATCGTCCACCGAATGGAGTCACGTCAAATCCCGAGATCAGAGAAAGCCGATAACGCGAACCGATCCAGTATTGTCCATATCGCAAGGTGTACCACTGCGCGTCTTTGCAGAAGGAATTCAAACGGTCGTCTTCGCCAAACGCTTCTTGTAGTGCGATGACGTCTGGCTTGATGGCGATAATTTCATCAAGCACTTTGCTGAAATCGGGCTGGAACGACTGCACATTACAACTGACGATCGTGAGAGAAGTGGCTCCTTCGATTTTCGGCGATCCATTCATCCAGAGACCGAGCGGAATCGATAAACCCATCAAAGGAACAAGCGCGATCCCGACAGAGACCAGGTTCATCCCAATCGACGGCCGATGCCAGATCATCGATGCGAAAAGCAGGATGATCGCAGGAATCGCGTAAGGCGTTCGGGGTGCGTACGTGACCACAGTTCCTGCCCACCATGTTTCCGAGACGACGTAAATCAGATAATTCACAACACTCAGAATTACGAGATTCAGGCACGACAATCCGATCACGAATTTGGCAATTCTGCTCGTTCGGGGTGGCGTCTTGGCGGGCAACGGTTTCATGGGGAACTCAACGAAGAATTGTCAAAGACAATCGTAGAATACTTATCCAGCCCGAAAATTGGGATACAGATCTTGATTGTCGAATAATACATTACTGCCACTTCGCCTTAAGGTTTTTTGTGATATCTGTATTGTCCATGGACCTTAGAAATAAGGGCAGTTCAGGAAAATTCGAAGTCTGTTCGATTTGCAAATCATGCAAAGCAATCGACACGTCGAAAAGGCCGATCAATTTGGATTGACGCTCGGCAGACATGAAGAAACGGAATTGCCAAGTCCGACGCTGTGCTTACCCCCTTCCCTCTTATCCCGAAATCGCACGCATGCTGCATCTGGCGCGGGATTAACGCCGAATACACTCGATCCGTCCGTACATTCCCCGAAAACTCGGAATCACAAACCTTGCGGTCACGATGTTTTGATTTCGTGATAATCTCAATGATGGAAAGAGTGTACGTCCCGTTTCTTAACATAAATTCCGATGAATTTAAGAGACGTTGAACTCGTTCTCGACGTAAATCCGATCGATTCTCACCAGAGTGTACGGCCCGAACACGATGAGCGATAAAAACGTGATGTCGTTGCCGTGTGCCGTGCGCTTCGTCGTCGCGACGATACTTCTTTCTATCGCCGCATCCCCTTCCGACGCGCAGAATACTCCACTACCTCCGCCGCCGGATGCACCGTTCAAATTGCCGCCGTCGGGACCCCAGAACCTGCAAAACGGCATTGGTGGAGCGGGGGGTGGAAATCGTGTACAGCAACAGCCCTCTCGTCCAACTTCGGCAAGTACTGCCGCCGTAAGTCAAAGGGCCTTTGCTCCGAGCATGATCGGGGACGGGTTTGCTGGTAACTCAACCGTCTTCACGAACTACGAGGGACAGGAGGGACATGATGACCCCAGCCATTTCGCACTGATCTCGCCGGGTTTGGGTGGTGGCGTTGGCCAGATCAAGCTGATGGAAGCGGGCAGCCCGATTCCGCGTGACCGGGTGATGCTGAACTACAGCTATTTCAGCGGTGTCCCGATTGGAACTGGCAATCTTAACGTCAATCGATTCACACCAGGTTTCGAGAAAACCTTTTTCGGGGGGAATTCCTCGATCGAAGTTCGAGTGCCGATGGCCATCACCTCAGCATCGACATTCGTCCATGACGAAATATCGTCGATCGACAGTACGGACTACCAGTTCGGAAACGTGACGACGTTCTTGAAAACTTTGTTATATCGAGATGACACGTTTGCACTGTCTGCTGGGGGAGGATTGGTACTTCCCACAGCCGCCAACACTGTCATGCTTTCGGAATTTCAGGGCCGGGACCATATTGACCTGATCATCCGAAACGAATCGATACACCTGATGCCGTTCCTCGGCGGAACATACACTCCCAACGATCGTTTTTTCTCCCAGTCGATGGTTCAAGTCGACTTTTCCGCAAATGGCAATCCGGTTTCGGTGGAGAGCATTTCCCCTCAATTTCCGTTTGGCGAAGGGGGGCCATTGAAGCGGGTCGGCTCGTTAAACGACGCGACATTCTTATATGCGAGTGTGGGGACGGGGTACTGGTTACATCGAGCCGCTGTCGGTACTTCGAGGCTTACGGGGATCGCACCGATTGCCGAAATGCACTATAATCGCTCGTTGCAGCCAACCGACGCGGTCACCATTCCGAATAGCGGGTTTACCTACTATTTGCGTGGACAAACGATCGGCAGCAAAGATTCTAACATCGAAATGATTAATGCTGTGATCGGGCTGACGGTGCTGGCTGACGACAATAAGTCACTGACCGCAGCCTACACCGTCCCGCTGGGTGGCGGCGTTGATAAGCAATTTAACGGTGAGTTTCGGCTTCTGTTCAATTCGTACTTCGGTGGACCCACAAACCGCCAGACGCGTGTCCAGTTCTGAATTTGATCTCGTCGTCAAAGTGATCACACGATTGGCTTGCCTGATCGGAGATTTTTGGCTGGTACTCACCTCCTCTTGCCAGATTTGACGATCTGCTATTATGGAGAGAGTATTTTTTGAGGTGACACCTCATTCGATCTTTCATCTGAACTGGCGATCGGGATGCCACTTAAAACTGCGCCACTTGAAGAACCTTCAATCAACCTGACGTCGATGCTCGATGTCGTGATGTTGCTGATCATCTTTTTCATGGTCGGAACAAAGTTCGCCGAGGAAGAACGGCAGACCGGGATTCAGTTGCCAGGTGTCTCGGAAAATTTTGCCCTCTCAGGTCAACCGGACGAAATCGTCGTCAATGTCGACGCAAACGGTAAAGTCAAAGTGCAAGGCGAAGATTTGACGCCGGACACATTACGAATTCTGCTCGATGCCGCTCGGTTTGCGTTCCCCAATCAGGCGGTCGTCATTCGAGGTGACGGGCGGTGTGAATACCAGCAGGTGATGGATGTGTTTTCGACGTGTAAAGAGGTCGGAATCAAGAATGTCTCGGTGGCTCATGCCCCTAAATCGAAAGGGAACTGATGCCGACACGACTGATTGAAATCGTCATGGCCAGTACCGGTGGCATGACACTTGGTGGCCTGTTTCTTCGCCTGTCGCTGGTCGCATTATCCGTATTCGCGACGATCCATTTGTTTTCACTGTGGGGAACCCGTTACGGCGATAACAATACCTCGGCAAAATCGTTCTTTCTTTCTCTGGTGCTGCATTGCTGTTTTGGGTTGGGTTGGGTCACCGTTGCCGAAACTTATCCGCGCCGTGCAATCGGGACTGACCCCGCAGAGGCTCAGACTCCGATCACCTTCCTCGATACAGAAGATGTCGCACCACGCGAAGGGACCAGCAAGCTTCCTGTTTTTAACGCGGGACAGCCGACAAACGACGGATCTTGGACGAGGGACCCTCGCGGAAAGTCGCGTGTTGATCGCGATGACGAAACATCCGATACGGATGCGACCCAAGTCGATCTGTCATCGATTCCTGAAAACATCGTCGCTCCTGACGTACCTACGTTCGCTGCAGAAATGGATGAGCAGGCGCCTGGCCTGGTTCAATCAACGGCGACCATGGCCCAATTATCAGCATCCAGCCGAGTCGCTTTGGACGACCCGTCTCCGGAAGCACGGCCAGAGGCGACTGCCACAACGAAGTCTGTGCGCACTTCGATCAGTCGCTCAGCCACCAGCGAATCAAACTCCCGTCCAGATTTTCCGCGACGAACTTTACCAGGAACGACTCCATTTCTTGAAGACAGTGCGTCAATGACGTTGCCGTCCGAAATCAGCATGGACTCTCTACCGATACCGGAATCAACTCCCATTACGGAATCGACTCGTCGCATTAGTAGCCCAAGTCCGACATCGGTCGTCGATTCGCAGGCGGATTCTGGTCAAGAGGGAACGGGTAACCCATCGGTTGTTGCGAGTCCGAAAAGATCCGCCCGTCTCGCAAAAACATCCAGTCGACCCGGCGATAGTCGAGATGATGCTGCTCCGTCGAGGCCCTCGATTGCCAGTGCTTCATCAACGGCTGGCCGAGGTCAAGATGATCGGCTG
>JBAXBD010000135.1:0-11313 GCA_037142165.1 Schlesneria sp.
ACCTGGAACCAGGCGATTGCGGTTCAATCGAACGAAGTTTCGCTCGAATCACAAACAAACATCCGTGCTCAGATCGAGTCTGAAAGTGTTCTGATCCGCGCCGACCAACTCGTGAATTCCCTCCAGGGACAGTTTGAGAAGCTGACCGTGCGGCTGCCATTGGGTGCGGATGAGATCAAACTGGATGACCCGGAAAGACTGACTTACAAAATCGATCCCAAAACGCCTCACATCGCCGTCGTCTCTCTGAAGGAGAAAACGAACTCGACACAACTGACCTGGACGGTCCGTCTTCCGGTCAAATTCCGCACGTTGACGCTCGACGGGTTTCTGCTTGAAGGAGCGAGGAAACAAGTTGGTCGAATTGGGTTATCGATCGCCGACGGACTTCGTTTTTTGGCAGAGCCAAACGATCCCAGCGTATTACGTATCAACGCGGGTGAATTTCCGGCAAACATGGGACAGGTCAATCGAGCCTACCAGTTTCTTGGTCAGCCATTCAAACTCACGACCAAATTCGACGATGTCAAACCCTATTTCCAGGTCAAACCACAACTGACATTAAAGGCATCGGCTTCGCAATTGGAACTCGACGGCACTTTCGACTACCGGGTTGACCGCGACAGTTTGAACGAAGTGGTCCTGACGTGGCCCGATCATAAAACCGAGGGATGGATCATTGACGGGGTGGATGAACCGGGAGTTGTCGAAAGTTACTCAACCGATGACAAGGGTCAGATTACCGTCAGGTTGATCCAGAATCAGAAAGATCGATTCAATTTGCGATTTCGTGCACGGCGTCCGATCAAAGCGAATGAAGACGTTGATTTCACGTTGCCCCGTCCAAAATCGGCATCGCGGCTATCGGCAACAACCGTCATTGTCGCCAATGCCGACAATGTTGAGACCGAACTCACGCCGCGTGGCGAGACATTCATGCGACCACTTCCGACATCGAATCTGGAATTGCCGGATTCGGTTCATTCCCGAAAGTTAACGGCCTATCGTGTGGATACGGACGAGCAATCGTTCAGCCTTCGAGTAGCACCGCAGCCACAGCGAATCCGCACAGAATCCCTGGTTGAAGCCAAATGGCAAGATAACCAGTTCCAGATTGTCCAGCATCTGATCTATGATGTTTCGTACGAGCGTCTGTCTCAAATCCGAGTCACCGTTCCGACCTCGCTTGACGCCGATCACGTTCGGTATTTCACGAGTCGCGACCTGGAACTGACATCCGAATTTCTTTCCACGCCACCGGGAGCGCCTCGGCAGGTTCAGTTGAAATTAGGAGAAGGCCAAATTGGCCGCTTTGAGATTCAAGCGAGATATCTGGTCCCGTTTGCCAAAGATTCTGCATTCGAAACCGAAGCGGACCTTTCACTTCCGATCATCAACAGCTTAGACGAGACTTTTTCAGAAACACGTGTGTCGCTCGTTCAACCCGAATGGTTTGACGCAGAGCCGATTTCGTCGAGTACCTGGAAACCACAGTTTTCCCGGCAAGAGTCACGACTGTGGCTGTCCACCGGAAGCCCGGTCTCTATTCCGCTGAAACTGGTTCGTTCGACACACGCCACCGGCCGGGGAAGTGTCTCACATGCGTTAATCGCAGTCCAGATCGATGGGACAGGGCAGGGAATCGTCAGGGCTCAGTTTCGAATCACTTCCCGCTCGACAACGATTCCCATCGTTCTTCCACCGACCGCATCCCCTGCAAAGTTTTTCTGGGACGAGCAGCCCGTGCTGGCTCGTGATCTTGTGGAATCACCGGCCGACTCTCGCAAGTACGAGATTCAAGTTGCCGACGAACTTGAGAAGGGGACTTCACCCGAACATTTACTCACAGTCGAATATCAAGATCGAATCAGCTCACCATTAGGTTGGACCGAGAGACTTGAGTTACGCCCACCAGAACTTCCCAAGTGTTTATGGTATGCACAGGTGATCTGGCAGACGGGGTTACCATCGGGGCAACATCTTTTCACTTATCCGACATCGGCAACACCCATGTTTCACTGGCAACGGACCGGGTTTATCTGGCGCCGCAAGTCCGACCTCAGTTCTGATTACGTGCAGCAATGGGTAACGCCTCGCCTGGTGAAAAGGCCTCCCGAATCTGACTTACTGGTCCCCGAGGCGACGACCAACAACTATATGTTCAGTCAATTTGGCTCACCTCATCCTTTAACATTTCAGACGTTAAGCAGCCCGATGGTCTTATTTTTTGGTGCCGGATTCTCGTTAGGCGTCGGCTTCGTGATGCTGAGGCTCGTGGTCTTACGACACGTGATGACCTTGTTGGTAACGTCACTGATTGTTGCGTTTATTGGTCTATGGTATTCAGCACCGCTGGAATTACTGATCCAGCCGATGATTGCGGGTCTGGTTTTTCCTGCGACTGCGGTGTTGCTCGATCGCTGGGTGCGAAATCGAAACGACAACGGAATCTTGTCGTTTGAAGGGCAGGGAGATTTTCCACCGATGCAGGCGTTTGGCAGCCACTATGGAGGACGGATTGCCGATCCGAATGGGGTGACGGTACATCGTCCGGGCAGCCGAGACAGCCGTTCGAACGTTCCCATCGAATCAGGAAGCGGCGTGTCATGAAGGTGATTTTCCGGCGTGTCGCGATGTGTGCGACAGGACTGATCGGGTTGTTAACAGTCGGGCTCTGGCTGGAACGCTCTCGTTCCGTTGAAGCTGTGGAACCGAGTCGCCCCCTGATTGACTTTGATCGAGCGGATATTCTCGAGGATCAGCCAGCCGCCTGGCCGAAAGAGGTCCAACGGTGCGTTGACATGCCTCGTGAAGAATTCATGTCGTTAATCGAACAACTGAATTCGCGATCCCGCGGACCACGTTCGGCCTGGCTGAAATCAGCTCATTATGAAGCGACATTGATAAAAGACACGCTGCAAGGCGGTCTGATGACCGCTTCGGTTCAGCGACTCGACGGCCCTGTTTCATTGCTGGAGCTGGGAGCATTTTCATTTGCTGTCCAGGAGCTGAAATGGCAGAATCGACCCGCAATCTGGGGATCTTCGGCTGATGGTCGGGCGTGGGTACTCACAGACGGTGAAAACAATGAATTACTTGGGGAATGGACTTGTCAAGGGAGGACATTTCCCGGGGGTATTACTTTTGATCTGCAGTTGCCCGAGGCCACAACGTCCTTTCTGGACCTTCGAATCCCCCGTGGTTTTTTGGTTTATTCTCCCACTGCGGAAGTGACGTTATTATCAGATGCGCCCAACGAACCAACGCAACTGTGGCGGATTCAATGCGGGAGCGACCACCTTTGCCGAGTCACCTGTGTTGCTCGCGAGGGGATCCAAGATCGCCGATCGGCGCTTCTGGTCGAACACGACATGAACGTGATCGTCCGTGAGGAGGACCTGCGGTTTCAACTGATTCTCAATCTTGAAGCACTGGAAGCTCCGGTGCGGGACCTCACGTTACGAATCCCGGCGGGACTGACAATCTACTCGGTAACATATGGTGCGGACACCCCCGTTCCGATTCAGCGAAAGCCGGAATCGGATGGAAGATTGTCCATTCGCTTGCCTGGACCGTTGAGTGGACGGGGACGACCGTTGCGAATCGACGGTATCGCCATAAAAGAACCAGACCGGCCAGCGATCTCGCCACAAGTCGCCGTAGAAAACAGCACGTTCATCGGGGGACGACAGTTATTGACGGTTCAATCTCCGCTTCAGGTGAGATCGATTCGCTCAAATGGATACCGTCAATTGACTCCGCTGACACCAACCCTCGACGGAGAAATGTTCACGTTCCAGCAACTCACCTCGGACGCACAATTAATTCTTGACGTTCATCGCCCGCCGGTATCGCTTTCAGGGCAATTACTCAGTCTGCTCATTGCAGATGAAGATTCGTGGATGCTCGACAGTGAGATCGTCTGGACTTCACCCTCAGGAGGCGGATTTCGTACGAGCTGCTTGTTTCCGGCCAACTGGGAAGTCACCGATGTTCAGATGGCAGTCAGGACAAACGGCGTTCAAGAATTGGAGCCCTCTCAAGGCGCCCAAAGAGGGGCGGAAACGGACAAGTTAAGTTGGGATGTCCAATCAAAACCAGGTGGGGAGTCACCATCGGGTGATCAAATGGTGCTCGCGATCGAATTTCTTGAAGCGATTCAGCCGGGACAAACTCGGACCGTACGCGTGATTGCTCGACGCAAACCGCCGGAACCCGGCCAGGCTGTTCCCATACCTCTGCCGCAACTTCTGAATTGTGACACAACGGAAGTGACTTTCGGAATTCAGAACCCGGATTCAATGACACCCGACCTCTCGGAGGAGACCCGACTGGAGCGGATTGCCCACCCAACCACCGCCTCTTTTACGGCAGTTCCAGATAACCATGAACGCAGGTGGTATCGCGGGGATTCGTTGGACGGGACGGCGAAGTTCAAACTCATCCCTCGACTTCCCCCCGTTGCAGTCCGAACAGAAACGGCGGTTGAAGCGTTGCTGAGTGAATATCGGGTGAGGTATTCGCTTCAGTATCAATCAAACGAGACAGTCGCGGATCGATTGCTGGTGTATTTGACCGAGCCAAACACGGATGTCCGCTGGACGCTGAAAGGCCCGCAGCCAATTGAACTGACGTCATCTCGACTCAAGAAATCGCAGCACCTGGAGTGGAATCTCTCGTCAAAGGGTGAGCTATGGGAAATCAAGCTGCCGCGCGCGATCGAGCGAGAAGTCACCATCGAAGGAATTTCGACAAATCGCTGGTCGGTCGTAAGTCGGCCAGCGCTGGCCTTTGTCCCTCAGGCGATTGACAAGCTGGCACAACTCAAACTGTCCCATCCTGACAGTCTCGAATTGAATCTCCAAGTGGATGGTCTAAAGCCGACCGGACAACGGATGTGCTGGTGGTATTCAACACCTGAGGCCGATTTCGAATTGGCAATCCGTAACCCCGAACCATCTCGTGAATTTCCGCTGATGGTATCAATGCAACTCAGCACTCTCATGTCCACCGATACCAGTGGATTTGATTTGTACAGGGCACGACTTCAGCTGGAAAATGGATCAGCACAAGAAACTTTACGGATCAAGCTTGATCCGAAGGCAATCGTGCAGGATGCGATCGTCAACGGCGAATCTGTCGCGGTCAATCTCAGACAGGGTGAGTTCTCCATACCCGGATTGAATGCAACGCGACGGGATGTGGTCGAACTCGCCTATCGTGTTCCGGCTCGAGGCAACGTTATTTACGAAAAGCGTCCAATCATTATGCCTCAAGTTTCCGCTCAAGTGCTGGGATTTTTCTGGGAGTTTGCAGTCCCACCTTCCTCCCGTCTATTTGCGGAACCCAAAGGTGCTCGGCTGTCCGGTTCGTTACCCTCACCGACGTGGAATGAGCGAATTTTTGGCCCACTTGGTCGTACAGAGTCTGAACAAATCTTCCAGCCATTGAGGCTTGAGGCGTGGCGACAATTGTTCCAACCCGATCCGCCATACGTTTCGGCCGATAGTGGATTCGAACGCGCTTCCGAAGCTCCTGCAGAATGGCAGCGCCATCAGGCCACCTCACCCGAATTGCCTGCTGAGCTTTCCGTTGAGTTATGGCATTCGGCACGAATCAAGCTTCTGACATGGATCAGCTTCTGTTCTTGTTTGACGCTCGGTATTGGGCTGAGAATGCTCGGATGGCGGTATCGCGACCGTGTCGCGGCATATATTCTCGGATTTTCGCTGGCCGCGACGTTTTCGGCCCCTGCTCCGTTTGCAGGTTTTTTGGGCGGTGCTATTTCTGGAACTTTGATCGGGTTGTTGATCCCACGGCAGTTGCTCTTTCCGTACGAAGCTGCCAAAACTAAAAAATCGATTCAGCCATTGCCGCTCCCAGCCACATTAACCGCCTCCCTGTTGGGAGGCCTGACATTTTTAGGTCTTTCGCCGATATTCTTTGGATACGCTCTTGCACAAGAGCCGAACGTCGAACTCGGATCTGCGGCAAAATATCCGACAGTTTTCGTGCCGGTCGATAAAAACGGCCAACCATCGACGACACTTCCTTTGGTTTATGTTCCCAGAGATGCGCTCTCACGATGGAAAGGAATGGCCCGTGATCGAGGTGCGACACCAAGTTACTTGCTCTCGAACGCACGCTACGATCTTCAGGGGGCTGCCGACGGACACTGGAATGTCGTAGCGAAATATCACGTGCATCTACTCAAGTCAGCCGGTTCAAGTGTCGTGGTCCCCATTACACTTACCGACGTCAGCCTTCCAGATGCGGACTCGTGCCTCGTTAACGGCGTCCCACATCCAATCGGCGCGTTACCGAACGGTACAGGTTATTCGATCGAGCTGGCTTTCCCCCGTAATCCCAACGCCTCAGATTCAACTCAGAGTGTTGTCGCTTCATTCGACATTGAACTTCGAGTTCGCAAACCCCGTTCAAGCGGTCGAGGGTTTGAACTTTCAATTCCACCTGTTGCCAACAGCCATATTAAAGTCGTGTTACCAGAAGCGTTTCCATATGCAGAAATCCTGGGTGGCCGCGGTTCTACAGCACGTGACAAGAATGACCGAATCATCGAATCCGACTTAGGGTCAACGAAGAACCTTGAAATTCGCTGGGGTCCATCTGCCCCCCGTTTGAAACCGCAACAGGCATCTGCATCCCTGCTTCAGCATCTCGAGTTGCGACCGAACAGTGTTGAATTACGGTTCCGTCTCAAAGCGATTCCCGAAGAAGGGAGCCTGGATTCCGTAGAATTCAACATACCGGACAATGCCGTTGTTCGAGGGATACAATCGCGCGACGATGATTTATTGCGTAGCGACGTCATCATCAATACAAGCGGTCAGCGCCGCCTACGACTGGTTTTCGAAAAGCCGCATCGCGCACCGTTTGTCGTTGAAGGAAGTCTGCTGCTGTTGCAGACCGATTCACTCGTCCAAACGCCTTTACCAAAGTTCGGGCTGGCCTCATCACAAGGGATGCAATGGCGATACGATCACAATTGGTGGGGCGTTTCGGCTCATAATGATTATCGCGTTGAAGCAACCAACATCGACCCCGAAAACGTCAACACAATTTCAGCGGACGCTTACCTTCAGGCGTGGGAAGACTCGACAGACCCTCGCCATCCCGAAACAGGTATTCCCCGCCCACCGCAATCGGCATTTGAGTTGCGAGAGGGAACAACACCTGTATTCGTGCTGGTTCCGTATCAATCACGGCGCCGCGCCCCCCAATGGAAACAGGTGGGTGCAATTGGAAAGCGCCGGTTGGAATGGACGTTAACCGGAGAAATCGAAACAGTTCAGCTATCAACGTATCAGACAGTCTTAAACGTCGATCGTCGATTACGAATCGAGATGGTCTCGGTCATCGAAAACGGAGCCGAGCGACGGATTCGATGGACGGAGTCACGAACCGATCCGTCGCGAGTTGTGGTGTTTCTTAGCGATAAAACACAGGGAAAGCAGTCGATCACCCTGAGAGGAAGCCTGCCGCTGACGTCCGGGGTTGCCATCACTTTGCCATTCGTACGTCCAGAAGATTGCGACATCACCAATTCTCAGCTGGTTCTCACCCGAGACCCGGAAGTCGATGTCATCCTTACGCCTCCGCGCGAATGGAAACCTGAAATCGATAATTCCAATGTTGTGAAAATAGAATCTGATGGTCAGATTTTGGAGGGCTCTTTTCAGGTGAGCGATCCTGCGGCGCGAGGAACGATTCAAACATCGTCCCGCCATTCGCGTTGTTCGACTCGCGCTGCGGCAATTCTTCGCCGAACAGAAGGCTCTGGTTGGAAACTGATTTATCGGATGGAAATGACACCTGAAGGGGACTCACCACTGCGAATGGGACTGAACTTTCCTGCGTCATTTAATGAAATCGACAGTGTATTTGTTGAGCGGGCCGAGCCGGCATGGCACGATATTAACGATGGCGTTCGACAACTTGATTTGCTTCTGAATCGCGGAGATGGTTCGGGAAGTGTGATCGTAGAATTCGAAACCAGCCTCACCGAACCGAAGCAGGCCGAATGGGAATTGCCATTTCCGGCCCCTTTACATTCGAACAGTTTGGAAACAATGCTTGTCATCGAGCCTGAAAACATCTGGTATCCGACGAATGGCCGAGACGTCCGCATTGCGGATCTACCCGATTGGTCAGCAAGTTTTTACGAGAGTCTTCCTGGTGGCAGTTCGGCGTTTCGCGTTGCCGGACCATCCGTCCAAATTCAACGGGACATGATGCCTCCGAATCTTCGAGAGCCATCACTCCGATTGCTCGACCAGCGAATGTGGCTTCATAATGATGGCCGTCGCACCGGTGTGTCGCAGGCTTATTTATCGTCAGTCCGAGAGGATCTTGAATTCGACCTTCCATCGGGACTTAATGTCACTGCAGTCTTCTTGGATGACTATCCGTTGCCCCTTGCACTGCCGACTGAGCGTCGATTAAAGATTCCAATGACCGACGCGGGAACCGAATCCATATTGACGATCGCATGGTCCGCAGATCCAGGCAATGTCAGCTTCGGACGACCAGTATCAAGTCAACTTTTATGGCCACGCGATATTCGCGTCGAGCGAAATCTGATGACGATCGTGCCCGACAATCCATTGCTACTTTGGTGTCGGTCAGGCTTGGCAGAGAATAGCCAATTCGATCAGAGTTTGGACCGGCTGGAAGCGTTACTCGATCGGCATCAGGCTCTTGGTTCAGAGACGCGTGGAGCTGTATCAAACCGCTGGTGGCTCCATCAATTACAAACGCGACTGCTGGCGCTCGTCCCACACGAGATTGAACACCGAACAAAACAATCTGACTCCAGGCTTCAACGTCGAGCCCAGATCGTGGAAACGCTTGATCAACTGGAACCTGTTCCCGACGCACCGTCAATCAGCTGGCATGCTCGATTGCTGGAAGAACCGACGACCTATTTTGTAGGGACGGTCCGAGGATCGGGAGATCGTGAGGGGACAATTCGACTCTGGCGGTTTGATCGGCGCTGGGTTCTTGGGGGATGTTCGGCCGTTCTTGCGTTGATTCTTATTCCACTTTTGCGTCGGATCATACGTGTGGAGTGGAGTGAATGGCTCCATGGACATGTTGCCGTTTCGTGGCTGATGCTCGCCACCTTCTGGTGGTTGTTTTTAACCCCCAGCGCAGGGGGCACAATATTATTGATCGTCGCACTGTTCCGCGCTTTGACTCAGTACAAACTTGCCAAGCCGTCTGCTTAAATTTTCAAATTGTTAGAAATCGATCGCGGGCGGTCACATCCCACATCTCAATGACTTGTCCAGCTTCAATGACATAGGCCTGCTTGTGCAGCGCCGATGTTGGGCAGACATGTTTTGGAATAGCCAATAGCTCGTCACCTGGTTGATAACGCCCCGCGAGCGGCGTTTGAAGCACCAGATGCTCTTCATTATGAAGAACCTGTTCGGCATCTGGAAGGTCGGGAAACAAGACCCTTTGCCCCTTCGGCGGGTCTGAAGCGACGGATTTATTGCCTAAGTCACAGGTTAATCGATCAGGCGTCGGACGGCTGATAACTCTGGTAAGCATGGCGACCGCAGGCTCAAAATCCATGTCGGGGAATGCGGCCCCATAACCGGAATCGTGAAATACGCATGTACCTGGAGCCAGTTCAATCGAGCCATCATCCAGATTGGCGAAGACTGGAAAAGAACCCGTACCACCACAAACAATTGCTGGAACGGGCCAGCCATTCCGGACGAATTGATCTCGCAATGAAGCGGCGACGTTCCATCCGGCCAAAACCGCAGCAGTTCTCTCTGCAAGATTCGTCTGATGGTTCTGCCCGTCATACAAATGAAAACCGCCTGGCTGCAAACCGGGAAGTTCGACAATGCGTTGATAGAGCTTCGTCGCCATTGCCCCCGGCACGACACCAGTCCGATGAAGTCCAGGATCGAGATCAAGCAGAACACGAATCGTTAGTGACGCAGATGACATCGCATCGCTCAGTTCGTCGATCATTTTCAGATCATCTGCTGTCACCGCCAGTTTTACGTCAGGAAATTTCAGCAGAAATCGCTTTGCCCGGCCGATGCTTGGCCCTACGAGGTTGTACGCAAGAAAGATGTCCTTAACGCCACAATCGGCTAGCATCTCGGCTTCGGCAAACGTCGCACATTTATGCTTGGTCAGGCCCATGCCGAGTTCGATCTTCGTCACGGCAGGCATCTTATGAGTCTTGCAGTGCGGCCGAAGTCGCGAGACGTCTCCCGCCATTTCGATCATCTTTTGCAGGTTGCGAATCACGATTTCGCGATAAACGAGCAGGGCAGGGGAGTAAATCTGTGACGTATCAGATATGGCGTATTTGGAATCCATAAAGATAGCTCATGCCTCTTTTTAAAAGCAGGTTTCTTTTGCAACGGGATGACGGTCGAAGTCACGTCAGTTCGATGTTATGGGAAACGAACCTGTTCGACGAGTCGCGACAGGCCAATCAGAAGGCTCGTTCGGCCATTGGAAGTGGCGGCGGACAGTAGGAAGGCCCGTGCCGTCGACCGCCATCAACTTTATCAGGTTAATCGCTTCATCTTCGAGACTCGACCTGTCCCCACCCATTCGGCAACGAAGATACTGCCATCCGCACCAAAACAGGCGTCGTGAGGATGAACAAACTTTCCATCCTGCCACTTTGCCTTGTCGCCACGAATGGTGAAGTTGTCCGATGTCACACGCGCAACATCGTCACCTAGGCGTGCAACAACTTCGTTCTTTTCATTCAATAACGTGACACGAGCATGCAACTCTGGAACGACCATCAGGTTCTTCCAGGTCTCAACATTGGCAGGAAGCCCGTAGCCCTTCAGCGTCTCGATGTATTTGCCGTCCATCGTGAAATATTGCAGCGCGTGATGAGCGCGGTCGCAAACGACGATTGACGGCACACGCCCAACTCGCTTATCGACCCAGACACCGTGAGGGGTTGCAAACTTGCCTTCTCCTTGTCCGACACCGCCAAAGCAGCTAACCCACTTGCCATTCTTGTCATAGCGGTGAACATAAGAAGCGCCATAACCGTCGATCAGCAGGAACCCACCGTCATCGAGAAAGGCAAAGTTCGTCGGCAGAAACCGGTCGGCACCCCAAACCTTGGTCGGTTCAGGTCTGTCTTCAGGACGGGTGTTCTCACCGGGCGCATAGACTCCTGATTCCATCGGTGCGTATTGCTGCCAGACAATCCCGCCTTTCAGATCCATCTTGGCGAAGGTCTTCAGGTGCTGATAAGCACAAACGTACAAGAATTCCTCGCTACCTTCCTCGCGA
>JBAXBD010000136.1:0-11279 GCA_037142165.1 Schlesneria sp.
GTTAAAGGCATCGGCAAGAGCGTCAGGATCACCGAGATACCACGCTTCAAGTTCTTTGCACGCGATTCTAATCAGAGTGTCGGGGCGATCTGAAGCAACGCACAATTCGCGGAGCTTTTTCTTTACCGAAATGCAGTCACCGGCGTCTTGGTCGCGAATGACAACAAAGCGTGCACCGGGCTCTCGCCACGCTTTCAGCTTGCGTGGAATGCTCCGTTCCAGATCTTGCTTACCCTGATGGGAAACGCAAAGAAATCTTAGCTCCGGAAAGATCCTTGGTAATAGAACGTCCAGCAATATCTTCATGGAGTACTCCTCCAAAAGAAATACCAATCGACTCATTGAGGTCCTGCTCCTTCAAAGAGTCCTTGTCGCCAAAGGGCTCCAGGTCTGTCACCTTCGGTTACTAGATTTTGCAGTACTTCATTATCTGACGCTCTGTGAACGCTTGTGAAGCCATTTTTCTTTACCAGCCAATAAATTTCGTTAAGCTTCGCACCGTCAAGAAAGTCCGGTGAATGCGTTGAGACAAAAACTTGACCGCCGCGGCGAGCGTAGGCACGGAACTCCTCAACCAGCTCATGCAACAACTCCGGGTAAAGTTGATTCTCGGGCTCCTCGACAGCCAACAACGGATGTGGTTTCGGATCGTACAAAAGTATCAGATACGCAAACATCTTGATGGTCCCATCGGACACGTATCTCGCGATGAATGGGTCTTTAAAGCTGCCGTCCTGAAACCGCAAAACTAGCCGACCATCTTCAGTTGGTTTGGCTTCAACCTGATTGACTCCGGGGACCCTTGTTCTCATTGCGATTAGAACGCGGTCAAAACAGTCCCGATGATGTTCGTAAAGGTATTGAGCGACTTGCGCAACGTTTTCCCCGCGTGTTGACAAATGCTCTGCAATTCCCGCATCAGAACTCGGGCGCGCGTCACTGATATGAAAATCGGAAATATGCCAATTCTCAATCAGCGAACGAAACTCAGCAACAACGCGAAATTCTTTGAATTGTCCAAGTCCCTTAATCGCCAATACACTCGGATCATCAAGAACCCTTTCTTCCCGTTTTGCCTCAACTCCTTCTTGCCCGTAATTCGCTTCATTTGTAATGGCGGTTCCACGGCCATTCGAGAAGTCAACAAAGTGCCAAGGCTGGCCGTGGCGCCCACGGCGAAATTTCAATATTTCGCGATGCACGACAGGTCGCCCGGCGTCTGTTGCGATTTCCAGTTGATACGTTGCAAGGCGACCGCCGCTTTCGCGAAATTTAACTAATATCGAAATAGGACCATCCTGTCCTCGGCTCACCAACTCCTTGAATCCGCCGCGACGTGAAACCGCGTTGGAGACGTTTTGAGTTAGTGCGTCCTTTAAGAAGCTGAACACGTCAAAAAGCGTGGACTTTCCTGAACCGTTTGCGCCCACGATGACCGCCATCCGATCAAGGTTTTCGAGCTTTGCGTCTCGGAATAGCCGATAATTCTTAATCTCGATCGCTTCGATCTGCATTAGACCAGCTTTCTATTCATCAGACATTTCCGCGTGTATGGGTTTAGCGTCAAGTTATGGGTTTTGGCTACTTAAGGGTTTCTAAAGATCGAGGGAATCGAATGCGTCTCTCCCTGCCCTGTGCCTTAAAACCCAAAAACCAGAGTCCCCTGTGTGGTACAAAAAGATTACACCAATTCTCTTCATTCACCCGCCGGTTTGACAACTGCAAAACATGAACTTGCAAATCTTCCGTCAAAATCAACCCGGTTTCCGACCGGAGCACGAAATAAAAATTTAATTCCGGTACTTTGCGAAATAACGGATCTGTCAACACACAAGACAGATGAATGGCAATCCGACTGCGTTTTGGGATTTCCTAACGGCAGCTTAAATACAAAGTCGACAGTCGGACAAATCCTGATCGGCATCCCCCTGGCCCGCCCTTCTATGCTGATTCACCCAACGTTTAGTTGATGATCGAAATTACGGGGTGGATCTGATCACAGCCTCGCGAGAATGTCCAGTACGATCAATCTTCGAATAATGAGAGGATTCCAGGCTCATCTGTCGGTTGCAAATGTTCGGTGGATTGTCATCACGCTTGCATCCGGGAAGCCAGACCATCATCCTGACGACGCGCAAACTTTCGTTTATCTATTGAGTTCGCAGGTTTTGCGATTTGCGGCCTTGGGGAGTTGGGAATGCGTCCAGTGTTTTGTCGTAAATGCCCGCTTCCATCGTTGTCAACAGGTTCGATTCCAAGCGTCATTGCATGTCTGTTGATGGTCAGCACACCGTTGTGGGCGGACGATGCGTTCCATTTCCGGGTCGAATCGAACCTCAAAGCAGGTGTGGCGAAGGTTGATATTACTCCCCCTGCCGATACTCCTGTCGTGGGACATGTTCGTCCGACAAACGGCGTGCGAGATCCCATTCGTGCCGGAGTTCTGCTGCTTGCGAATGAACAGACGCAAGCAGCAATTGTCACACTCGACCTGATCAATTCTCCAACCGAGATGGTCGAAGCGCTACGTGATGCCATCGCTCAGAAAACGGAGACGCCGCGCGAAAACATCATGGTCGCCGCTTCGCACAATCACTCGGGGCCGGGATGGTCACGCGAGTCACCCTGGAGTCGTGAAATGGTCTTAAAGATCAGTGTTGCGGCAGCGGATGCGGCGAAAGAGATGCGTCCTGTCACCATCGGCTATGGCGAAGATCGAATTGACTTCAACATCAACCGTAGAAAGGTCATCAATGGTCGCGCTGTGGTGCGACTCGATCCCGATGGTCCCTGCGATCATCGCGTGAAGGTTCTGCGCTTCGACGACGGACGGACTTTGGAACCGATGGCGGTCTTGATGCATGCGGTCTGCCACCCTTGTGTGTTCACCTGGGGTGACAAACTCACGCCGCCATTTCCCAACGGTTTCCCCAAGATCAGTGCAGATTTTCCCGGCGAGGCACAGACGTTCGTCGAAACCGTCTATGGGCCAAAAACCAGGACCTTATTTCTGCAGGGGTGTGCGGGAGATATCCGGCCCAACCTGCCGGGAATGCCGTATCGCTGTGGCGATGAAGCCGACATCAAATGGACTGGACGCAGTCTCGGTTGTGCGGTTGTCCGATCCGTCGATCGCAGTGCTGTACGGGAAGAACTGGCCAAACGTAAGACCATCTATCCTCTGAAATGTGCAATCAGCGTCATTCCGCTTCCTGGCAAAACAGAAAAACAAGCATGCGAAATGCAGGCGATGCGGATTGGTGACTTCCTGCTTTTGACGATGCCCGGCGAGCCAATGGTTGAGTACGGCTTTCAGATTGAAAAAGCAATCGCCGACCGAGCCATTCCGATCGTCGTCGGCTATGCAAACGGCAGCCTGGGATATATCTGTACCGCCGATTCGCATCAGTACGGTGGTTATGAACCAAATATGTCTCCCCTGCTCCCTGAAGCCGAACCACTGATCCTAAACGAGTTGGGCCGACTGTCCGACAAGGTGCTCGCGGATGTCTTCGAGTCATTCAAACCGACGAAATAAGAAAGTCATGTTCGCGGTCGCACAGAGCGTCGACGACGTTTCATCGTGACGTGAACTCAACGCCAACTGACGAGGAGCATAGATTACCATGAGCAATTCAGACGAAGCCGCTCGCCGCGCTTACTGGGCACAGCAGATGGAAGCGGGCTACGAGGTTGTCCAGCGCGTCTTGAAGTTTGAAGTCAACGAATGTGGCGAGGGCTTCGCATCCTTGCGCGACGCGGCGGAAGCGGCGGGCGTCGAAATGCTTTTCTCAACCAGCAAGATCGCCGGAGAACTGGACCGAGTCTTCTTCATGCGTGAAAGCCTGGTCAACGACGTGATGGCGGTCGGCCGGGCCATGAATGATCAAGGCTGGATCTTGAAGATCGAAGACGGCTACCGCTCGCTTGAGATGCAGGGGAAACTCGTCCGCAAGCCAGAAGTGTTTGATGTGATCCTGAAGAAATGCATCTGGGAAAACGGAGGTGAAATTCCGCCGGTCGAACTGGTCTTTCGCCGAGCGATGGTCTTGGTGGCGAATATCCCGAAGATCGGCACTCACATGTCTGGATCGGCGATCGATGTCTCGGTCTTTCGACGAGACGACGGGACCGAGGTCTGGCGCGGCAATACCTATCTCGAAATGAGCGAACGTACGCCCATGCTGTCGCCGTTCGTCGAAGAAGAGGCACTGCGTAATCGCCTCGAGATCACCACCATGCTGGAAGCACAGGGTTTCGTTCACTTCCCGTTCGAGTTCTGGCACTTCAATAAGAACGATGCCTTAGGCAATGTCGTCGCCGGCATAAAATCCGTCGCCCGCTTTGGACCGGTCGATTGGGACCCGAAGACGAACCGGGTGACGGCTGTCGCAGATCCAATGAGTCCGCTGAATCCGATGCCGGTCATTGAACAAGAAATCGCCGCAGCCCTGGATCGCGCGAAACGTCGTTAATTAACGAGACGTGACAGTGGCATAGGAACGTGTTAGAAGTAATCGACGCGTGATGGTGAATTCGTTGTTTTGCTGCTCTTGATGACAGGGTGCGATCATGTTGAATGCGATTTTGATGACGCTGCTCATTGTGGGCGGTCTGCTTTTCATTGCGGCTTTGTGGCTTGTCTCCATTTACAATGGACTGACAATCAGCCGTAACCAGTTCAAGAATGCTTTTGCTCAGATCGATGTGCAACTCAAACGTCGATACGACCTGATTCCAAACCTGGTCGAAAGCGTCAAGGGCTATATGGCTCATGAGAGTGGAACGCTGGATGCCGTAATTAAGGCTCGTAATAGCGCCCTCAGTGCGGGACAATCTGCCGCCGCTAATCCAGGTGACGCGTCCACCATGAAGGAACTTGGCCGGGCCGAAGGGGAACTTGGCGGCGCTCTCGGACGACTGTTCGCTCTTTCTGAGGCCTATCCTGACCTGAAGGCGAACACCAACATGCTCGCATTACAAGAAGAACTGACGGCGACCGAAAACAAGATCGGATTTGCTCGTCAGGCCTTTAACGATGCGGTCACGATGTACAACAACGCTCGAGCGGTCTTCCCCGCCGTGATGTTTGCGGGAATGTTTGGCTTTAACGAAGCTCAACTTCTGGAAATCGAAACTGCGGCTCGTGAAGCTCCTAAGGTTTCGTTTGGCAATAATAAGGCTTAAGACATGCACGGGCTGAAGCCCATGCTACGAAAGCGAGAAGCTCCGATGGTTTCGTTCGGAAACTGAGTTGAGCGGAATCGATGTTCCAGAGGACTCAATGAAAATTTCCTGCTGAGAATCCATGAGTACCAACTTCTTTCAGCGGCAGGATCAGGCTCGTAAGAAAACGGGCCGACTGCTGCTGTTGTTTGCTCTCAGTGTCCTGGCACTGATCGCCTCGACCTACATCATCTGCCTGGTCTTGTTTATCTGGGCTGACGGCGGGCACTCACCCCCCGCGCGCAATCCGATCAACCCGCCGTTGTTACTGGGGGTGACAGCAGGAGTCCTTTTCGTCACCGGATGTGGAAGCCTTTACAAGATTGCAGAACTGTCGTCAGGTGGAAAATCCGTGGCAATGCTGCTTGGCGGCGAACTGATTCCTTCCAATACCCGCGATTTGACTCTGCGACGATTGCTGAATGTTGTCGAGGAAATGGCGATTGCTTCGGGGGTCCCGGTCCCCCCCGTCTACCTTTTGCCCGCAGAAAAAAGTATCAACGCGTTCGTTGCGGGATTCGGTCCGGGTGATGCCGTGATCACCGTCTCACAGGGGAGTCTTGAATACCTGAGCCGCGATGAACTGCAAGGGGTTTTAGCCCACGAGTTCAGTCATCTGCTGAATGGCGATGTACGGCTGAACATCCGACTGATGGGCCTGATCTTTGGCATCGTTGCTCTGTCGATCGTCGGGCAGTATGTGATCCGGTTTGCGCCGCGGTCCGGTTCTCGCGATTCCGATGACAACAAAAGTGGAATGGCGATTTTTCTGTTCGGTCTGGCGTTAATTGTTCTGGGATCGATCGGCGCGTTTTTCGGGCGACTGATTCAGGCAGCCATCTCCAGACAGCGCGAGTTTTTGGCCGATGCCAGTGCAGTTCAATTTACTCGTAACCCGGATGGCATCGCTGGTGCCCTCAAGAAGATCGGCGGATTGTCCTCAGGATCGACCATCAAGAACATCCATGCTTCAGAAGCCTGTCACATGTTCTTTGCCAGTGGTTTTTCCACCCGAATCTTCGCCATGCTGGCGACTCATCCACCGCTCGATGAGCGGATTCGCGCCATCGATTCCCATTGGGACGGCAAGTTTCCCCAAGTATCGATTATTAATCCTCGAGTGGTGGGGGACGAACCACAGATTGCGAATCCCCAGAAAAAGGGTCCCTGGCCCGTGATTCCGGGGATGCCACAGATGCCGTTGCCGATCCCTGCTGGCATGCTAGGACTGGCGGACACGGCTGTGCGAAAGATGGGAAAGCCGAACACCAGCGATCTTCATTTTTCGGATGAGTTCACTGAAGGAATCACCGACGAAGTTCGTGAGATCATCGGTGAGCCGTTTTCGGCGCGAGCTGCCATCTACGCCCTGGTCTTGTCCGACGAACCGGATGTGCGGGAGAAGCAGTTGACCGGGTTAAAGGGGACCGTCGTTCCAACCGATCTGGAGGAAATGCTGGCGGTTGAACCGATGATGAGCGCCCTGCCGGCAGGAACACGATTGAACGTGGCCTTTCAGTCGTTACCGGCTCTTTCTCAAATGTCACAGCGGCAATACAAGGACTTTCGAGATCGCGTGAGCGAACTGATCGATGCGGATCAAAAGGTCAGCCTGTTCGAATTCTGTCTCCAGCGGGTTGTCTGTCATCATCTGGATCAGGCCTACGGGTTAGTCAAACCACCCCCAGTTCGTTTCACGAGTCTCACTCCGTTAAACCCCGCCGCCTCGATCATTCTCGGCCTGATTGCCGTGAAGGGGAACGAGTCGTCTGAAGAAGCACTCAAGTCGTATACCGCTGGGTTTCAGCAATGGAACAATTCGGCGACTGCGGTCCCCGCGATATCAGCGTGCAGCCGAACCGATTTTGCCCGCGCATTATATCAGTTCGAACAAGCTACGCCGCAACTGAAAGAACGGTTGATCCGAGCCTGCGCGACATGTATCTGCTCAAACCGGCAAGTCACGGCGGCAGAATACGAACTGCTGAGAACAATTTGCTCGTCCCTCGATTGTCCGCTCCCGCCGCTGACGATTGAGTGAATGGGTGTGGATTTCAATCATCGGTTCCGGTCTCGTCGTGCGCTAGATTCCCAGTCGGTGATCTCAATCAATGCTCGGCAACGCTCGAAGAGATCCCGGTGAATGCCGATTCGCCGGCATCGATGGCTTCGGGTTAAACGATGAAATGCCCGCATCTTTCGCAAACGATCGTCTGATTCGCACTGTGAACCCGTCGTTGTCAGGATAAGCTCATATGCCGACAATCACCCTGAATCTTGTAATTTGGAAATTCGATGTTTCAATTCTTGAACCGACTTTTTCGTCGTCCATTAACACCGCCTGTTCAGATCAGTCAATGGACACTAGCAACGTTAGAGATTGGTCCATTCCCATCACCAACTGCGAAGGCAAGTCCATTGCCTCGGACACGAACGTACAACGTCGAGTTGGATGATTGCGATCAAGAGTCGTACTGCGTCAACGTAGACGTTCCGTTTGGCCATGTCCAAATGAATTATGGTTACAGTGCGACACTTTTTGATTTAGCTCGCGAGGTCGTTGCAGAAGCAAACTTTGAACTTCTTCGACAAGAGGACATAGGCTATGGCTTGGATCCCGGAGATACAGTCTCTGTATTTCGCGGAGGAAATATTCGCCCTAACGTCCTTGCGCTATTGGCGTGCAATCTCACATGGTCCGATCCGGCACAAAAGTTGGCACGACAACATGGTATATCGAACTTCGAAGTGGATGCTCTGTGTCAGCGGATAAGAGAACGTTTCGGACCGTGGGGCCGAATGTTGACTTGGCCGTCCGCTGGCTTTGGCATTATCAGAGACGGGGAACGGACGACGTCATTTGACTTTAGCGATCAGCATTTATTGGACGAAGACTGGAAAAAGCTTGCCACATTCAAAAGTGTGACGGAGCTCAACTTGAGTGGAACGAATGTGTCGGATATGGAAGTGATACTGCTCACCACCGATACGCAATTTGTGTCGCTGAACCCTTGCCGCACACAGTTGACTAACGCCGGACTGAAACATCTCGCCAACCACATAAGTCTGAAATCAATTGACTTAAGTAGCACTCAAGTCACCGATGATGGACTGAAACAAATCGCTTGCCTGACAAATTTGGCAACGTTGAACTTGGCTGAGACTCAAATCACCGACATGGGATTAAGACACCTCGCCAACCTGATAAATCTCTCGTCGCTCGATCTTTCCCAGACGAAAATTACCGACACAGGGCTGAAGCAGCTCGCTAATCTTGAGAATCTCACATCACTTCACTTATCCCAGACACGAGTCACCGATTCAGGGATGGACGAGCTCGCCTCCCTGACGAGTCTCTCGTCGCTTGATCTTTCCCAGACGAATGTGACGGACACGGGAATGAAAGACCTTGCCAAACTCAAGAATCTCGCTTTGCTTAATTTAGGCCAGACTCAAGTCACAGACTCGGGGATGGAAGTACTCGCCAATCTGACAAATCTCTCAAGGCTCTATCTGACTCAGACGAACATCACCGACAATGGGCTGAAAGAACTCACAAAACACAAGAATCTTACGTTGCTATATTTATGCCAGACGCAAATCACGGACTCGGGGCTCGAACAAATCGCTCATCTGCAACGCATGGTAAGTCTCGATTTGAGCCAAACCGCAGTGACCGATTTTGGACTTCAGTATCTTACCAGTTTGGCAAACCTTCGGTCTCTCAATCTATCTACCACGAAATTAACCGATGCGGGACTCAATGAGCTATTCAAATTCGAAAGCCTGGAAGTGCTTTTTCTCGATAACACCCAGATTACACAAGCAGGAATCTATAAGCTGCGAAAGCGTTTGCCCAAATGTTGGTGTTACGGAATCGAAATCACCCAGTTGGACCAAGAAGTCATCGACGAGGAATAAAGACGCGGTTATTTGCCGCACAAGTGGTCATTGTGATTTGGAAACCTTTCATTTCAGGGACCCAAGAATTCCTACGTACGTTGAAAGTATAATTCCATGACCGCCAGTATTCACATTCCATTCATGCAAGCGGCGATCAAAGAAGTGAAAAAGGGCCTCGCCGAACGGGGTATTCGGATTGGATCGGTTCTGGTCATTGACGGGAAAATTGTCGGATGAGGCCATAATCGCCGGGTTCAAAGTGGAAGTGCGATCCTGCACGCAGAAATGGATGCTCTGGAAAATGCCGGACGGCTGACGGCCAGCGACTACCGCAGGTGGATTCTCTATTCAACGCTTTCTCACTGTGACATGTGCTCCGGGGCCGCATTGCTTTACCGAATTCGGAGGATTTATTCAGAGAGAACCGCACGTTTCAGGGGCCGAAAGACTACGTCAGATCACGCGGCGTTGTCGTGGAAAATAACGATGACTCTCAATGAGTGAAATTAATGCAAGACTTTATCCGGTCCAAACCGTGACTCTGGAACCAAGATGTCGGAGAAGAGCAACGATTCCCGGCGCCCTTCTGGGGGAATTCAAGATCGGGACATCCGGGCTCTTACTTGTGTCGCTGGAGAATAAAGCTGCTGCGCCATGACACATTCCCGCTCGTATCGGGATGACGAATCACGATGTCGCCGTCAATCACCTGATAAACACACGTAATCCCCTTGCCGTTCACGAGAGTAAACATGACAGCCTTTTGTTGATAAAGGACTTTTTGTTCGACATCCAAATTTGACTCAGAAAAATCCGTGGTTAACGTGGCGAAGAGCTTATCTGCGACGAACAGCTGATTACCTTTCACAACGGCGACCACGTCTTTTCCGCCCAGACCGAGTCGCTCGGCGACGACAAATTCGGAGCCGTTGACTGCGACTGAATGTGTCACGTCCCAAACGCCTTGCCACGGCTTCAGGACTTCGGGCATGGCATCGGGTTTGTCCTCGGCGGCTGCGAAGCCTGATACGAATAACGACAACAAAAGTACGGAAATTCCCAAGATAACGTTTCCTTTCGGTAAGTGCATTATCCGTGACGATTGTCGGGGATCGTCTTTCGACACCTTCATCACGCCGGCTGATTTTCAAACTCAATAATTGCGATTTTTCAAAAGTAAAAGTATGGTCCGTCTCTTCGTTGATCGTGTTCAGGAGCAAGCGGGACAAAAAGGAGACCTTCGATCGCTCATGCGAGGTCAGGAAACCCTTGCACAACATTCGCGTTCCAAATGTTAAGAAACAACTCAGACTTTCCCATTGACCAGCGACTTGACGTATTGTATTATTTTGTCGCCTTCTTGTGTTTCGGTGTTTGGCAGCTTGGCACGAAATGAAAACGGATCTGTTCCCGTAGCGTCAATCGACGCGGACGGCGGCGAGAGCGTTGTTTTGCGAGCGTACTAATTTTTAAAATTCTGTGCGTTGACACCGTCCGGCTCGCGTGCAAGCGGGATTCGAACTCGAACGAACCGCGTCGAACTCGAACAAACTCGAACACGATTGAAAAATGACAAAAGGCCCAGGAATTATGAGCAATGGTCGAAGTCGATCGAACTTTGACACCAAATTCCTCTACGGGCGGGTTAAAGCAGAAAAGAACAGAAGATTTTGAACAGAAGGCAACGAAGTGAAGAAAACTAGCATACAAGACGACTCGGGCAGTACCTTGCCTTGCTGAACGCAAGGCGAGAACGAATGAAGTTGGCCAACTTCAAACCCGTGCAAAAGCCTATTAAATACGGAACTTGGCCAACTTGGCCAATTTTTTTTCGATGTTTTGGTGGGCGGGCCGAAGCGGCAGAGAGTAGTTGTGGGAGAGTAGAAAGTAGATAAATCCATGAATTGTTTTTTCCTTGATCTGATCTACTTACTGCTCGCTTCAGATCAACTCTCTAGCCGCTTCGGCTTGCCCTCCTGATGAAATGACGAGAACGGGTGAAGTTGACCAACTTCGCCAACTTCAAACCTGTGCAAAAGCCTATGAAATACGGAACTTGGCCAACTTGGCCAACTTTTTTTATTGTCCTGGTGGGCGGGCCGAAGCAGCAGAGAGTTGTTGTGGGAGAGTAGAAAGTAGATAAATCCATG